>JBIKRO010000086.1:0-11308 GCA_044349095.1 Aquirufa sp.
TTCACATTCTCTAAATACACCGCGTTAACATCTTTGGTATAAATACCTTCCAATCCTAAAATCCAACCATCGCCTAAGTTTTTATCTAAAGCTAAGTTAGTTCTGAAAACTTGAGAGAACTTAAAGTTAGGATCCGTTACAGCTAAATTATATGCTGTAGGGGTCAAAGGCAAAGTAATGGCCGGACGATATGCATTCACGTCTGGATTGAATGGACGGTTTGTTGGATTTTGAATATTTTCTGAACCAAACAATACACCATTGTTAGACAATTGATTCGATAACCAAACGTAAGGAACACGACCAGAGAATAAACCTAAACCTCCACGAATTTGAGTTTGCTTGTCATCCTTCACATCCCAGTTGAAACCAAAACGAGGTGACCATAAAACAGTTGTTTCAGGGAATTTATTTGTTGTCAATTTAACACCATCACGGAAAGTTAAACTTGGAACATATGTATTCGTATACTTTGGCTCGTCAAATGAAGGAAATGAAGTAGCATCTGCACGTAATCCAAAAGTTAATTTAAGTCCTTTCGCTGCGGTAATCTCATCTTGGCCATAAAAACTTAATGTACTACCCTTCATTTCAGCAAAAGGGAAAGTGCTGTAGTTAGACCATTGTTGTTGGTAACGCGCAGGAATCACCTTCGTATCACCATTAGCTGAATTAATAAAATCATCAATTGATTTAAATTGATATCCTCCATAATAATTAGGAGCAAAACCATTCATAAATGAATTTGTCTCATAAGCTAAACCTAGCGTATACACATGCTTTCCTTTGTAAATCGTTAAGTTATCAGCGATTTGGAAAATATCAGAATTCAAGATATTATTTGCTGAGAATGGCTCATATCCAAATACAGTCAACTCATTCAAATCATTATTTCCGATGTCAACAGTCGGGAATGGATTATCATTCACTGGAGATTGACGGAAGTCACGCATGGCAGTGTAACCTACAGTCAAGTTGTTCGCTACCGAGCTAGAAAAAGTTGAGTTTAATTCTGCAATATATGAATCAAGGTTATTATTAATTCTATACAATGAACCTTGGAAAGGTAAAACGGTCGCAGATGCACCACGTCCACCAGATAACGAACCTGAATTTGACGGATTGATATCTGCATAAGAACGTAAATAATTATATTTAACGTTGAATTTATGTTTATCAGAAATATTCCAATCCAAACGTAAATTTACTTTTTGAGAATATTTTTCTCTATTCCAGTTCTCATAAGCACCTGGATTATACTTGAATTTACTGATTAAGAAATCTTTCAAACGGTCTAAATCAGCTGCTTTAGCGATTGATTTATTTGGCTCAGAACCTGTTCTAGTAGCTACAAAATTGGAACCTGGATCCGTTTGTGTCTCTTGCTCAAATGAACCAAAAACAAATAATTTATCTTTAATTAATGCACCACCGATACGAGCACCTATTTGCCCACGAGCAAAAGTACCATATTGATTCACCACATCACCGATTTTATTACCTACCAATCCTTGGTCTGTACCAAAATAATAACCTGAACCTGACCAATTGTTAGTACCTGATTTAGTTACTACGTTGATATTAGCTCCAGTCGCCATTCCTTGACGAACGTCATAAGGTGCGATCAAAACTTGGAACTGGTCAATCGCATCTACTGAAATAGGAGAAGCACCAGCCTGACCACCAATCGTACTAGACAAAGCAAATGCATTGTTGAAAAATGCTCCGTCAACCGTAATATTGTTATACAATGAATTTCTACCCGCAAAGTTTAAACCATTTGCACGTGGATCTAAACGAGCAAAATCACCTAATGAACGATTCAAAGTAGGCAATGTAGTAATTTGATTGTTACCAACCGTCGTTGCCGCACCTGTACGACCTGAATTGATGATCGAACTACGTGAAGCAACTACTTTTACTTCTTCCAATTGAGATTGATTTACTTCCAATTTGAAGTTTTGGCGTAACTCTTGTGCTAAAGTCAAAACGATGCCCGATTGAACAGCGTTTTTGTAACCTACAAATGAAACTGTTATTTTGTATGGTCCACCCACACGCATATTAACAATGTTGTAACGACCATCCGCTCTTGTAGAACCACCATAACGAGAACCCGTAGGCTCATGAACGGCAATTACCGAAGCACCAGGTAAACCTTGCCCTTTTTCATCCACTACATTTCCTGCTAGAGCAGCAGTTGTAGAACCTTGAGCAAAAACTCCACTCACAGGTAGCATCATCAAAAGCGCAAAAAACGCCCCAAATAACACAGAATTAGTCATAAATCTTTTCTGCATAAAATTGAAATTTAGATATAAGTTAGTTGAAAGAAACTTTCCACAAAATAAACCTAAAAAATCAAATACTCCAATTTTTATTAGATAGACTTTTCATGATATTTAACCTAAGTAATTGATTAATAGGACAAAAATTACAAAAAATAATATTTTTGCAATAATAAGAACGCTTTAAAATGCAATACACATTCAAAATTTAACAAAACCTTAATTTTTAATTATTTAAAGAATATTTTTGTAGTTGAAATTTACATATGCAAACGAATAAAGAACCCATCAAATTAACTTCATTTTCACATGGAGCTGGCTGTGGTTGTAAAATATCCCCGCAAATCCTAGACAAAATCCTTACGTCGGATACGCCCAAAAAGAATCATCCTCTATTGTTAGTTGGCAACGAAAGCAGAGACGATGCCGCTGTATTTGATTGGCAAAATGGAGAAGCGGTCATATCGACGACCGACTTTTTTATGCCCATCGTGGATGACCCATTTGATTTTGGCAAAATAGCGGCAACGAATGCCATCTCTGATATTTATGCGATGGGTGGAACCCCACTCATGGCCATCGCCATACTAGGCTGGCCCATCGATAAACTAGCCCCTGAAATTGCAGCCCAAGTTCTAGAAGGTGGAAGAGCCGCATGCGCAGAAGCAGGAATTCCTTTAGCTGGGGGGCACTCCATCGACTCCCCCGAGCCAATTTTCGGTTTAGCTGTTACAGGAAAAGTTAAAAAAGAACATTTAAAACAGAATGATCAGGCTACCCAAAATTGCCTTCTTTATTTAACCAAGCCTTTAGGAGTGGGGATTTTATCGACGGGTCAAAAAAGAGGCATTGTCAGCCCAGCTGATTTAGCCAAAGCTGTCAAACAAATGAGCACGCTTAACGTATTGGGTGAAAAACTGGGCCCTCTATCTTATGTCAAGTCTTTGACAGATGTGACGGGTTTTGGCTTATTTGGTCATTTAGTCGAGATGTCAGATGGATCAGAGCTAAGTTCAGAGTTATTTTTCAACGAAATACCTACGCTAGATAATTTAGGCACCTACTTAGATCAAAAATGTTTCCCTGGTGGAACAGAACGAAATTGGTCTAGCTATGGACACCGAATCCAAGACGGTATTACAGAATACCAAAGGCTCATTGGCGCCGACCCACAAACCTCAGGAGGCTTATTAATTGCCATAGAGGAAAAATATCAAGAAGTCTTTGAAAAATTTCTAAAGGACGAAGGATTCAATCTAAAGCCGATTGGAAGGACCATTGAAAAAAGAGAAAAAGCGATATACATTCAATGAAATTATTTTTTAGAAAAATAGGTGAAAAAGGTAGCCCCATTGTTATTTTACATGGGATTTTTGGCACGTCGGACAACTGGGTAGGCATCGCTAAAGTCTTAAGCGAAAAACACCAAGTCTTTAATTTGGACCTACGAAACCATGGCCATTCTCCTTGGTCAGACGAATTTGACTACCAGGTCATGTCGGAAGATTTAATGGAATTCATTCAAGACCATTCGCTAGAAAAACCCTTGTTGATCGGTCATTCCATGGGCGGAAAAGTGGTGATGCAATTTGACCTAAATTATCCCAACATAGCCCATAAAATAGTGATTGTGGACATAGCACCCAAATTTTATCCCGTGCATCATAGTTTAATTTTAGAGGGTTTAAATAGTTTAGATGTGGCACATTTGGAAAATAGGCAGGCCGCTAATGAGCACATGAAGCGATTTGAGGAAAATGAGGGTGTGCGACAATTCCTATTAAAAAACCTTCATAGGACTGGAGAAAATGGTTTTGAATGGAAAATAAATTTACAAGTTATTACTAAAAATATTGATGTGGTGGGCTTAGAATTGTGGGTTCATCAACCCTCCGAAACCATTGCCATTTTTATTAAAGGTGCTGAATCGCATTATATTCAACCGGAAGACCAACGATTAATCTCAGAAATATTTCCGAATTTTGAGTTGTTTGAAATTCCCCAGGCAAGTCATTGGGTTCAAGCGGATCAGCCCGTTGCATTTCTGGAAGTTATCAACAGCATACTATGAAACTCGTCCTCATCCCCTGCCCTATCTCAGAAAATACCACATCGGATGTGTTGCCCGCAGACGTCTCAAAGTATGTCCTTTTATGCAAGCATTATTTAGTTGAAAATATAAGAACCGCCAGAAGGTTTATCAGTGAACTTAAATTAGGGATTAATATCGATGAACTAACTTTTGAAATTTTAGATAAAGACAGTACCCGGTCCATGATTTCATCTTTTATTTCAGCGCATACAAAAGAAGAATACGTGGGAGTTTTGTCAGAAGCTGGTTGCCCAGGGATAGCAGATCCAGGAGCATTAGCGGTTTCCATCGCGCAAGTCATGAATATTGAGGTAATCCCTTTAGTCGGTCCTTCTTCCATTTTGCTGGCGTTGATGGGCTCAGGATTTTCGGGTCAAAACTTTACATTTCATGGTTATTTACCCATCGACAAAGATTTAAAAGCAAAAAAAATAAATCTATTAGCGAGAGAAGTGGAAAAAACAGGGTTTACGCATTTATTTATTGAAACACCTTTCAGAAATAATGGGATGTTAGAAGATATCATCAACAATTCTCCAGCTAACTTGTTAATCTGCATTGCTTGCGACGTAACAAGTCCCTCAGGGTTTATCAAAACGAAGTCGGCGCAAACATGGAAAAACGAATTACCCGATTTGCATAAAAGACCTTGCATCTTCCTTTTAGGTCAATAAAATTGAATTAAAATAGTAATTTGCAGAAATTTCAAATGCCCATGCAGTTAAAATCCTTTTCATTTAATCCATTCCAAGAGAACACCTATTTAATTTGGGATGAACATGGAATGGGCGCAATCATTGATCCTGGCTGTTATACATTTGAAGAAAGGCAAGAATTAAAAACGTTTGTAGACGATAATAAGATCCAACTACAATTCATTTTAAATACGCATGCACACATTGACCATGTGCTTGGAGTTGATTTCGTTAAGAATGAATATAAAATACCTTTTTGCTTACATCCTAAAGAAATTCCGATTTTAAGTGATTCCGAAAATAGGGCTGCTGTGTATGGATTTCCTCATTATCAAGCGGCATCAGTGGATCGCTGGTACACAGACAATGAAATAATCACCATTGGTAATATCGAATTAAAAGTGCTTTTTGTCCCTGGGCATGCGCCTGGACATGTCGCCTTTTATGAAGAAAAACATGGCATACTCATTGACGGCGATGTATTATTTAGAAGAAGCGTGGGAAGAACAGATTTCCCCCTTTGTAATCATGCGGATCTCATGAATAGCATTCGCACCGAATTATACACGCTACCCGATACCGTAAAAGTGTATCCTGGGCATGGCGGACCCTCCACGATCGGGGAAGAAAAAGTTAGTAATCCATATATCAAAGGAGTATGAGCATCAAGAAAGAAATACCCAATATATTGACTTTAGGCAATTTACTTGCCGGTTGCTTGGGTTTGTATTTTGTCATGCAATCCAAATTGGAATATGCCGCTTACATGATTTTCATTTCATTGGTTTGTGATTTTCTTGATGGCTTTTTGGCCAGATTATTGCATGCTTATTCAGATATCGGCAAAGAATTAGATTCATTGGCCGACGTAGTTTCCTTTGGGATTTTACCCAGTTTTATCCTATTGAATTTAGTTGAGCAAAGTTGCGGTAATCAATGTACGATAGGCCTTTTCGGATTTTATAAACCATTCTTAGTTTTTTCTTTAGCGTTGATGTCCGCTTACCGACTCGCAAAATTCAATGTAGATACCCGACAAACTGATCAGTTTATAGGTGTTCCCACTCCAGCGAACGGTTTATTAGTTGCTTCATTGCCATTGATCCTGCATTTTCAACCTGAATACGCAAGCTATATTTTGAATTTCAAGGGAATCCTTATTTACAGTGTTTTAATGAGTTATTTATTGGTGTCCGAACTACCACTCATGGCTTTCAAGTTTAAAACTTGGGATTGGAAAAGCAATCAGATAAAATTCATTTTCCTTTTCTATTGTATTGCTGCCCTAGTTATGCTTAAATTTGTAGCTTTCCCGATCATTGTGATTAGCTATATCCTTTTATCTGGAATAATTTTTATCCTCAATCCCTCCAAAAAATGAAATTTTTAGCTGAAATTAATGTAATGCCTCAAAAAGAAATTCTAGATCCTCAAGGGAAAGCCGTTCGTATCGGTTTGCAAAATCTAGGCATTCATCAAGTAGCGGATGTGCGTATCGGAAAACATATCACATTAACTTTAGATGCTAATAATGAGTCTGAAGCAAATGAAATTGTGACCAATGCTTGTAATAAATTATTGGCCAACTTAATCATGGAGGAATTCGAGTTTACCCTTAAGGCCCTGTGATTAAAATTGGTTTGTGTGTAAAAGCACAAGTGTACAGGCTTCTTCTACCTTAATATTCAATTTTTCGATTTCTGCGTATAGGTTCGGGTTCTCCGTACCTGGATTAAAAATAATGCGTTTGGGCTTTATTTGGATTAAATCCTCAATCAAATTCTGTTGATTTTGCGGTCCAACATATAGCGTGACCGTATGGATATGATCAAAATCATTTGTTCCCACCTGTATGGCAATACCTAAAGCTATACCCGCTTTATTTCCTTTCAAAAAGACCTCATGCCCCTTTTCTATTAATAATTCCAATGCTTTATAAGCATAACGTTCGGGGTTATTAGACGCTCCAAAAATCAAGACTCTCATATTCTCAATAAATAATCGCAATATTAATTATTAAATTCCGTTATTAGCCCACATAATAATGAATGAGTTAGAAATTAACATATTCAAAATACAATTCGCCAAACTAGACAATGAAAAAAACGGAACAAGTTCCCATAGTTAACTATTGGAACGAAAAATGGGAAAGGATCGACTTTCCTGAATTCGACAATCAAATCCATTATGAGATTTCAAACTACGGCCGAATCAAAAGCTTTCAAAATACGGATGAAGGCGTTTTAATTCATGGCTCTCTCATTCAGGGATATCAATCGCTCAATGTGCGATTTCAAAACAAATCTGTCAACCACTACATACATAAGTTAGTGGCTAAGCATTTTTGCCAACAAAACAGCCCAAAAGACACATTTGTGATACATCTCGATTACAACAAACTGGATAATCGCGCAGATAATCTACAATGGGCGGATCGAAGTAAAGTCACCGAGCACAATAAAAATAACCCATCGGTCATCAATCGGCTAATTCCAATAAGGACAAAAAACTATAAATTGACCGAAGGAAAAGTGATGCTAATTAAACAAATGCTTAGGTCGGATAAAAGCAGACTTAAGATGATCGCCAAACAATTTGGCATCACGCATACTCAGTTGAACAGAATTCGTTCTGGTGAAAATTGGAAGCAAGTAAAATTAGCAGACGAGGTCTAAAACAATGCAGATGCAATAGCCCGAACACTATCTGACTTACTCATGGTATAAAAATGCAATGCTGGCACATGGGCATTGATAAGCTCTCTACCTTGTTGGATCGCCCACTCAATGCCTATCTGCTTTATTGCAGCATTATTATCACATTTGCGAACCTCTGAAGCCAACACCTCTGGAATTTCTAAATGAAAAATCTCAGGCAATATCTCCAATTGCTTTAGAGTGGCTAATGGCTTAATTCCAGGAATAATAGGAACATCAATACCTATTTCACGGCATTTAAGAACAAAATCAAAATACTTCTCGTTATTGAAAAACATTTGAGTCACTATGTAATCAGCGCCCGCATCCACTTTCTGTTTTAAATAGCTCATGTCTTCATCCAACGAAACGGCTTCAAAATGTTTTTCCGGATAGGCAGCCACTCCAATACAAAAATTGGTAGGAAGTGATTCCGTTTCTTCATGCAATAAAATTCCTTGGTTCATTGCTTTGACTTGGCCTACCAACTCATTTGCATACGCGTGACCTCCTGGTTTAGGAATAAAATTCGCCTCCCCTTTCTCCTGATCCCCACGTAAAATCAAAGCATTTTCAATGCCCAAATAATGCAAGTCAATCAAAAAATCTTCGGTTTCTTCTTTGGTAAATCCTCCACAAATCACATGTGGAACTGCATCCACTTGGAATTTTTGCATGATAGACGCACAAATACCTAGTGTTCCTGGACGCTTACGGATGGGAATTCGAGTAGAAACACCATTGACCATTTTTTCAATGTATTCCTCCCTGTGATAAGTCACCTCGATAAAAGGTGGCTTGAATTCCATTAAAGGCTCAATGTGTGACATCAACTCACCCAAATGCTGACCCTTCATAGGGGGAATAATCTCAATGGAAAATAGAGTTTTTCCTTTGGCTTCCTGTAAATATTGTGTGATCTTAGTCATCTTCCTAATCGTAATTTAAAACTGGACTCAACCATCTTTCTATTTCTTCCAAAGGCATATTTTTTCTTTCAGCATAATCAATCACTTGATCTTTGGCAATTTTACCTAAAGCAAAATAAGTACTTTCAGGATGTGAGAAATAAAATCCAGAAACCGCAGAAGCTGGGTACATGGCATAGCTTTCGGTCAATTGAATACCAATTTGACTTTCCGCATCAAGCAATTCAAAAAGTCGTTTTTTCTCGGTGTGATCAGGACAAGCGGGATAACCCGGTGCTGGCCTAATTCCTTGGTAGTTTTCCGAAATCAAATCTTCATTGGTCAAAGTCTCGTTCTGGGCATATCCCCAATATTCTTTTCGAACGCGCTCATGCATTAACTCAGCAAAGGCCTCAGCCAATCGATCCGCTAAGGCTTTTACCATGATCGAATTATAATCGTCATGCTGTTTCTCGTATTTCTCCAACAAAGCCTCGATGCCAATACCGGTAGTAACCGCAAAAGCGCCAATAAAGTCCGTTGTTTTCCCCTCAATAGGAGCCACGAAATCACTTAGGCAACGATTTGGCAAATTACTAGCCTTTTGTCCTTGTTGCCGTAAATGATGTAACCAATAAGATGAATCAGATAAATGATCCTTCGGCTCAATCGTATAATCGACCTTCCGATGAGCCCCATGTTTCTCGCAAGGCACCTCATTTATTTTCTCCGTAAAATCATGTAAAATAATATCATCACCAAATGAATTAGCCGGGAAAAAGCCTAAAGCAGCTTTGGCAGTCAATAATTTTTGATCGATAATTTCGGCCAATAAGGCTTGGGCATCATTAAATAACTTACGCGCTTCTTCCCCCACCGTTTCATTTTCAAAAATCTTAGGATATTTTCCTGACAATTGCCACGTAGAGAAAAATGGAGTCCAATCAATGTATTTCGCTATTTCGGCCAATGAATAATCTTGGAAATATTTAACCCCAAGGAATGACGGTTGGCTAGATGTAAACCCAGTCCAATCAATGCCTGAAGGTTTTTCACGTGCCTGTGCAATACTCAAATAATTTTTATCTTTTTGACGAGCCGCATGAGAAATTCTAAGCTCCTCATACTCTTGCTTGATCTCAGTAAAAATTTGATTTTGGGTCAATTCACTTTGCAATAAACGACCAGCTACAGGTACTGATCTAGAAGCATCTAATACGTGAATGACTGGTCCTGAGTAATGAGGGTCAATTTTCACCGCTGTGTGAATGCGAGAAGTGGTGGCTCCACCGATCAATAATGGAACTGTAAATCCTAGTCGCTCCATTTCTTTTGCGACATAAACCATTTCATCCAAAGATGGAGTTATTAAGCCCGAAAGTCCGATAATATCCACTTGGTGTTCCTTCGCTGCAGCCAAGATTTTATCACAAGAAATCATGACCCCTAAGTCAATCACCTCATAATTATTACAAGCCAAAACTACGCCAACGATATTCTTACCGATGTCATGAACATCCCCTTTCACAGTAGCTAAAAGGATTTTGCCTGCCGATGAGCTTTCACCCACTTGCTTTTCAGCCTCTATATAGGGCAATAAATACGCTACGGCTTTTTTCATCACCCGAGCAGATTTTACCACTTGGGGTAAGAACATTTTTCCTTCACCAAACAAATCACCCACCAAGTTCATACCGTCCATCAAAGGACCTTCAATCACCTCAATAGGCTTATTAACTAATTTTCTAGCTTCCTCGACATCTTCGTCAATAAATTCAGTCAATCCCTTAATCAAGGCATGTTCCAATCTTTTGTTGACATCCTGATGACGCCAAGCATCATCTACAACCTGCTCCTTACCAGCCGATTTAACCGTTTCGGCATACACGATCAACTTTTCAGTAGCCTCTGAATTACGGTTCAATAAAACATCCTCACATAAATCTCTCAGCGTTTTGTCAATATTATCATAAACACCTAATTGACTCGCATTCACTATCCCCATATCCATACCTGCCTTAATCGCATGATATAGAAAAACGGTGTGCATGGCTTCTCGAACTAATTCATTCCCTCTAAATGAAAACGAAATGTTTGAAACACCACCGGAAACCTTAGCAAAAGGTAAGTTTGCCTTAATCCACTTCGTTGCTTTAATAAAATCATTCGCATAATTATTATGCTCATCCATTCCTGTGGCAACCGTTAATATATTCGGATCAAAAATGATATCTTGAGCAGGAAACCCAACTACCTTTGTTAAAATATCGTAGGCTCGTTGGCATATTTCAATCCGCCTTTCATAAGAATCTGCTTGGCCCAGCTCATCAAATGCCATCACGACAACAGATGCACCATACATTTTCACCTTGTGGGCAGATTCAATAAACTTCTCCTCCCCTTCTTTTAACGAAATCGAATTAACGATCGATTTCCCCTGAACACATTTTAAACCGGCTTCGATCACTTCCCATTTCGACGAATCGATCATAATGGGTAATCGGGCTATATCAGGCTCAGACATCAATAAATTCAAAAATTGAGGCATCATTTTTACCCCATCGATCATCCCTTCATCCAGGTTGACATCCAAAATTTGAGCCCCACTATCGCATTGTTCTCGGGCTAC
>JBIKRO010000143.1:0-3297 GCA_044349095.1 Aquirufa sp.
ATCGATGCCTCGGTTGTGGACATTTTCGTGGCTAATTTTTTAAAGGTAAAATGCTCGAAACCCAGCTCATAAATTAAATCAATCGCATTTTTCACAATTTGTTTACCTAATTCCGAAGATTCGGGATCGCGCAAATAGATATGTTCGTTGACCTTAAAACTGAGTTGAAAATCCATATATTCTAAAAATTTAGTTCAAATATAGTAATAGTAATACCAATCTATCACAAATTATCTTTTGAAATAGCAATACTATTATATCAAAAAGTATTATATATTTGTCAAAATTATGATTGAATGGATTTTCTTTCGGCTGTAAATTGTGTCGGTCAATTAACAAAACTTCCTAAAAAGGAGGTTTTGAGTGTAATGATCGTCGGCTTACTTCAAATAAATTCCCTTAAAATTTCAAGGCTTTTTGCCCAAAATAGATTTACACTTCAATCAAAATCCCTTTTTTTAATCAAATCTGGGGAGAATAAAGCGCTAGAGGCATTGGAAAAATTAATTGAATTAAAGACAAAATTTGCCAAAACAGTCTATGCACTTCAAGGAAGTGCTAGTTTACTGAGAGGCGTTTAACGATAGTTTGTGTTGGTGGTTTGTGAGAAAATAATTTAGAAGTAGGATTGCATATAACCCAATGGTATTTTATCCTTGGGTTTATTTTTATCAGTTATATGATCAATAAAATAAGGGCTAAATTATGGGCTTTATTTATATGCGTATAGCTTTACTAACTTTTAAAAAGTTAGTAAAGCTGGTGCTGCGAGGTATGTTTTAGGCTTTTTCATATTTCTGCAATTTTTGCCCTTTCTTTTTTTCAGCTGATGATCTTAATGAATCTAAACCCTATTTATATTTATTCTAAATAGCTTGTTTTTTTACCATCCGGCTTTTATATTTGCAGACTATTTGTAATTAGTCTAAATTAATATAGAATGTTTTACCGCCTTAGTTTTTTATTTTTCTCTTTGTTTTTTTGTTCTATTTCCTTTACTCATGGAAAGGTGCTTGTTGACACAACCGCTAGTTCTAAAATGTTATCTGAGGTATTTGTTTTAGGTAATTCGGGGATAAAGGGGAATGGCAGCTTAGTAGACTTTGATGGTGTGAGGCTATTGGCGGCTAAAAAATCTGAATTAATTGTTCTTAGTAAAATGGATGCTAATCTTGCTAATCAATCATTTAGAGAAGTTTTTGGTCGAACACCTGGACTTCATGTCATTGAAAGTGATCCATCAGGTTTTAACACAAGCATTGCTATTCGTGGGTTAAGCACAAACCGTTCCTGGGATTTTAACATGAGGCAAAATGGCTATGATATCACTCCCGACCCCATGGGTTATAATGAAGCCTATTATACACCATCCTTTGAGTGGGTAGAAAAGATCGAAATTGTTCGAGGTGCCGCCGCTTTGCAATATGGACCTCAAGTCGGCGGTTTAATTAATTATGTACTGGAAAAACCAATCTTTGAAAAGAAGTTTGGCGGGGAGGTCCAACAAACTTTTGGGTCTTTTGGATTAAATTCATCCCTCATAAAATTCCGTTCAGGAATGAAAAAATTAGCATTTGTTGCCTCGCATCAATACAGAGGTGGCGATGGCTTCCGTCCAAATTCAGATTTCAATTCAAATCAAAGTTATGTTAGAGTCGATTGGAAGCCAATGGCTGATGGTATTTTTACATTTGAACTAACAAAATCAAATGCACAGGCTCAGTTAGGAGGAGGAATCAGTGAGGCCCAATTTAAAGTAGATCCATGGGTTTCAAATAGGGCTAGAAATTATTATTATTCCCATTGGCTCATGCCCGTAGTGAAATTTAATTATTCCCCAAGCAAATTGTTTAATTCCCAAATACAAGTGTTTGCCATTCAAAGTGGGAGATCTCAATTAGGTTTTACTAAAACCAATGACGTCTTAGATGTTCCCAATAGTGCGGGGAATTATGCCAATAGATCTTTAGATCGAGACGAATATACTTCCTATGGGGCGGAATTTCGCTCGGGCCTAAACGCTTTTAATGAAAAATGGCAAACGTCAGTAGGCCTTCGGATTTTTAGAGGAAATATGTTTCGTCAACAGCAAGGGATTGCCAATAATGGCTCAACTTATTCAGAAAATTTAGTAGATCCAAAATTCCCTAGATCTTTAAATTTTGTCAACCAAAACTTCTCTGCGTTTATTGAAAATGCGTTGTCCATTAGCCCCAAATTTAAGTTGGCAGGCGGCTTACGCTATGAATACATCCTCTCCCAGGGGGATGGATTTTTAGACAATAATTCGAAATTTTTGAGCCCTGATCGCCTACGTAGTTTTATATTATGGGGAGTAGGCGCATCCTTTAAGCCTTCTTCAGCGCTTGAAATTTATGGCAATGCATCTCAAAGTTTTAGGCCCATCAGTTTTTCGGATTTACTACCTTCATCCACCACCGATATCGTTGACTTAGATTTAAAAGATGCCAGAGCCTTGAATTTTGATTTGGGGATAAGGGGCAAAATAGGCAATTGCTTGCGCTATGATATGAGTGTTTACTTTCTTGAGTTTACAGACAGAATTGGCAATTTGTCCATGAAAAACTCAAACAGCCAGTCTTATTTATATCGAACAAATTTAGGTTCAAGTTCCTCACAAGGAATTGAGTTATATGCGGAAATGGATCCTATTTCAATCCTTCATGGGAGCTCGCGCTATGGTCAAATAAGTGTCTTTGTTTCTGTAGGATTAAATAATGCGGTGTATGACAACTTTCCTTTAACCTCAGGAGAAAATTTAGCAGGAAAGAAATTGGAAAATGCACCTCAACAAATTCTTCGCTCCGGACTTACATATACGTATCAGCGTTTGTCATTTACCTATCAAACTAGTTTTACGGCTGAATCTTTTTCTGATGCACAAAATACGGTTAAGCCTACCCCAACGGGTACGATCGGTCTAATCCCAGGGTACACGTTAGACGACTTTTCATTCACGTATAAATACCGCAAACATTGGCTCTTGAAGGGGTCTGTCAATAATGTTATGAATGTTTCCTACTTCACGAGGAGGGGAACAGGCGCTTTCCCCGGCTTTGGAATTTTGCCAGGCGCCCCTCGAAATGTGAGTTGCACGCTTGGTTTTACTTTCTAAATGAATCATTTTATCAGTAAATTGGTATAAAATTTTAATCTACCAATTTATTTGTATGTCAAGATCTTTAGCTTTGTTATATTTGGCGGATCAGTACATTTTTGGCAAAGCATAAAAAAGAGTGACACATATTAAATAATCTGTTAAAAAATCAGAGTAAA
>JBIKRO010000144.1:0-3285 GCA_044349095.1 Aquirufa sp.
GCCGTCGTAGAGATTTTTGTTCATTCGGGTGCAGAAGTGAAATACTCAACTGTTCAAAATTGGTATCCAGGTGATAAAGAAGGAAAAGGAGGGATTTATAATTTTGTGACAAAAAGAGGTATTTGTGATGGTGCACATTCCAAATTATCTTGGACACAAGTTGAAACAGGTTCAGCTGTTACTTGGAAATATCCTTCAGTAGTTTTGAAAGGCGATTATTCGATAGGGGAATTTTATTCGGTGGCGGTGACCAATAATTACCAGCAAGCTGATACGGGCACCAAAATGATTCATTTAGGTAAAAATTCCAAATCAAGAATTGTATCCAAAGGAATCTCCGCAGGTTTTTCTCAAAACTCGTACCGAGGTCTAGTTCAAGTTTCTAAAAGAGCCGATAATGCCAAAAACTTTAGCCAATGCGATTCTTTGCTATTAGGAGATAAGTGTGGGGCACATACGTTCCCTTACCTTGAAGTGAAAAATCCAACGGCTTCAGTGGAGCATGAAGCAACTACTTCTAAAATAGGTGAAGATCAGATATTTTATTGTAATCAACGAGGTTTGTCAACCGAGACAGCTATCGCTTTAATTGTCAATGGATATGCTAAAGAAGTATTAAATCAGCTTCCTATGGAATTTGCCGTAGAAGCACAGAAATTATTAGCGATATCATTAGAAGGTTCAGTGGGATAATTTTATTCCACCACTGTGTAAGGCCATTATTTTAGAATTTTTGGGAAAGTGATTGCTTTTGATTAAATCATAAAGTCCGTAAAACATTCTTCCCGTATATGTAGGTTCGATTACAATCTGGTGTCTTTTGTAAAAATTTTCGCAAAATTCATTTAATGTTTTTGAGTCTTTTGCATACTTACCAAAGATGTAATTGGTGTTAATTTCTAATAAATTTTCTAAGTCAAATCCTTGACTATTGTTTTCGATTTCCTTCAAATTATTTAAAGTTAATATTCCAATGGTTTTTAATTTAGCGTATTGGCAAATTCCTATGGCGGTTGTACCGGTTCCCACTGCAGTAATAATGAAGTCAGGATTAATTTGATTTTTCAATTCTGAAATTAAACTTTCCAATCCCAATACGCCTACCTGTGAAAAGCCACCTTCTGGTATGATGATTGCATTTTCTGTTTCTATTTCTAATGGAATTGTTTTTTTTCGGTAAGATTCCCTGTCCTGAAAGTATAATTTCATTCCCCAATCTGAAATTTGTTTTAAATAGGGATTGCTATTTATTGTCAACTCATTACCTCTAACAATTCCTACCGTTTTTATATTAAAATGGAATCCTATAAATGCTAACGCATATAAGTGATTGGAATATGCTCCTCCAAAACTTATTATGGAATTGGGTTCATTATTTTGGGCAAAATCAATATATTCCTTTAATTTGCGCCATTTATTGCCGGAAATAATGGGATGTATTAAGTCGTCTCTTTTGACAAATACCTTTATGTTTTTTTCCTTCCATTCGTCTTCAATTATTTCCTGAATGGGAGATGGTAGTTGTAAATGTTTAATTGTAAATTCAGAAATGTCCATTGACGAAGAATTAGATCCTGTTGAATCCGAAGATGACTTATTTGAGCATTTTAATTTTGTTGTTGACAAAGGTCAACAATTACTTAGAATAGATAAATATTTACAACTTAAAATTTCTAATTCTAGTCGATCAAAAATTCAATTGGGTATTGACGCGGGCTCAGTCAAAGTCAATGGCGGTGTTATTAAAGCTAATTACCGAGTTAAACCTCTTGATGCTATATCTGTTTCCTTTTCTCAGCCTCCGCGAGATAAAGATTTATATGCTGAAGATATCCCTATTACCATTATATATGAAGATGAAGATGTTTTGCTTGTGGATAAGTCGGCGGGTATGGTCGTTCATCCTGCGCATGGCAACTGGTCTGGAACATTAGTAAATGCTTTATTGTATCATTGCCAACAACTTCCAGGTAAACAAGAAATTAGGCCCGGATTAGTTCATCGTATTGATAAAGATACCTCAGGAATTCTTGTTGTGGCCAAATCTGAATTTGCTTTGACTTACTTGGCCAAACAATTTTTTGATCATACCATTCAAAGAACCTATTATGCGATTTGTTGGGGTGTTCCTAAAATTACAAATGGAACCTTAAGAGGAAAAATTGCCAGAAATCCAAAAGATAGAAAAGTGATGGCCATATTTCCTGAAGATTACGAGGAAGGAAAATTAGCTATTTCACATTATGAAGTGATTGAATCTTTTGGCTTTTGTTCACTGCTTAAATTTCAGTTGGAAACAGGTCGAACTCATCAAATTCGTGCCCATGCTTTGTCTATGGGGCATCCATTAATTTCTGATAGTTCCTATGGCGGCGATAAAATTAGATATATGAGTCACATGGCTAATTTTAAATCATTTGTAGAAAATATGTTCCATACGTGTCCACGACAAGCTTTACATGCTTATTCATTAGGTTTTGAACATCCTACAACTAAAGAATGGATTTATTTTGAGCGAAAATTTCCAACCGATATGGAAAACTTATTAACCAAATTAAGAAATGCAACCAATGGATAAAATAACCTTACGCAAAGCTGAATCAGTTGACATACCTTTGATTTTTTCTTTGGTTAAAGAATTGGCACTTTTTGAACGTGCACCTGAAGAAGTTACAGCCACAATAGAGGATTATGAAATAAATGGTTTTTCAGGAAAGGCTTTATTTGATGCTTTTTTATTGTTTGAAAATGATCAATTGGCCGGTTTCTCTCTTTGGTATTTCCGCTTTTCCACATGGAAGGGGAAAAGGTTATATCTAGAAGATTTGTTTGTTAAGAGCGAATTTAGGTCTAAAGGATATGGAAAAATATTGATGGAGGCTACCATTGAAGAAGCAAAAATTACTAATTCAAAAGGTCTGATGTGGCAAGTTTTAGATTGGAATACACCTGCTATTGAATTCTATAAAAATTATAATGCTAGATTTGACTCTGAATGGATCAATGTGCACATCGATTTCTAATTAATACAATCTAGGTTTCTTCATCTGTCAATTTGAATTTAGACAAGAAGCTTGCAATTATTCCCAATAAGACTAATAAGTATAAGGCTTTGTTTAATCCCCAGTAATCGGATAAATAGCCGATAAAGACTGGGCCAACAAGAAATCCAACATAAGCTATCGTAGATACGCTTGCTATAGCTACTGATGGTGAAATGTTTTTTGATCTACCTGCCTCTGAATATATGATGGGTATAATAGTAGATATGCCTATGCCTGCAAT
>JBIKRO010000145.1:0-3169 GCA_044349095.1 Aquirufa sp.
GTTTAACGAGTTCGCGCTCTGTTAAATACCTCCAATGGCCTCTTGGCAAATCTTTTTTAGTCAAACCAGCAAAAGTTGTTCTATCTAGTTTCGTTACCTCATAGCCCAAATGTTCAAATATTCTTCGGACGATTCTATTTTTCCCTGAGTGGATTTTAACGCCAATGACGTAACCATCCGGAGTGACTTTTGCTAAATCATCCACTTTGATTTCTCCATCCTCTAAGGTTAATCCCGCTTTGATTTTCTCGAAATCGTCATCGGTCAAAGGCTTATCTAACTCTGCTTGGTAAATTTTTTCAATCTCATGGGATGGGTGAGTTAATCGGTCGGCCAACTCGCCATCATTGGACAATAGAATTAAACCCGTTGTATTGCGGTCTAATCTTCCTACAGGATAAATACGTGCATCGCCTGCATTTTTGACTAATTCCATAACCGTTTTACGATCATTCGGATCTTCCGTTGTGGTCAAAAAGTCTTTGGGCTTATTCAATAATACATAGACTGGCTTTTCGCGATTCAATTTGCGATTACCATATTTGACAATATCTGTAGGAGCTACTTGATAGCCCATTTCAGTAATCACTTTATTGTTCACTTTAATTTCACCCGCCTCGATCAATTTATCTGCGTCACGGCGAGAACAAATACCCGCATTCGCGATATATCGATTTAAGCGAACCATGTCACTTTTACTTTCAGCTTCTCTAATTCTTCTTTGAATTTTAGCAGGAGCCTTTTCTTTAAAACGATCTAATTTATACTGTGGTGTATGTGCTGGACTCTCCTCGTACCTATTTCTGCTTTTAAACGTATCTCTCTTTGAGAATTTGCTTGTTGGCGCTTCCCGGAAATCCTTCGAAGAATCATCCGATTTTTCTCTGTCAAATACTCTTTTGGGACGCTCAGTCTCGGAACCATCAGCTTGAAATGGCTTGCGCTCACGGTCTCCTGAAAATTCTCTTTTAGGTCCGTCAAAGTCTCTAGGTGGTTGGTTTTCTGAATTTGAATCTCCTACTTGAAAAGCTCTGTTAGGTCGATCCCCTGCATATGGTTTTCTTTCTGGATTAAAGGGCTTGCGCGCACGGTCTCCTGAAAATTCCCTTTTGGGCCCGTCAAATTCCCGACGTGGGCGGCTTTCCGAATTTGAATCTCCTCCTTGATAAGGTCTTGACTCTCTATTTCTTTCTCCCGAATTAGGGGTTCTGTCTGATGAATATGGCTTATTATAAGGCTTGCGCTCACGGTCTCCTGAAAACTCCCTTTTAGGTCCGTCAAATTCCCGACGTGTACGGCTTTCTGAATTTGAGTCTCCTCCTTGATATGGTCGGCTAGGTCGATCTCCAGCATATGGTTTTCTTTCTGGATTATAGGGCTTGCGCTCACGGTCTCCTGAAAATTCCCTTTTTGGCCCGTCAAAAGATTTTGGCTCTGATGAACGAAATTCAGATCTTCCACCCCGATCGCTCGTTGGCTTATTTCCGGTACTCCGATCTGTAAAATTTTTGGTTGGTTTTCTCGCTGATGAGCCTCCGCTACTTGGACCGGAAAACTTGCGTGTGGATTCTGAACGACGTATGTCGTCCTTTTCGATTCTTTTTCTCATAAAATGTGCAACATCACTGCTGGATTGTATAAGGCCTTACGCCTTATTATTTTCTAAATTTCTGCAAAGTTACATGAAATTAATGAGCATAGCTTATTACATTTGAAAGTTCTTTTAAAATAGATAGTATTTTACAATCCGCATATGTTCAAAAAATATTCGATTCTGTTCTTATTGGGCATTTTTTTCACCTCATGCCACACGGATAAATTAACCAATAAAAAAGCGTTAAAGCACTTTGATAAGGGCGAATATGAATTGACCATTAAGGAATTACTTCCCTTGGCTCAAAAAGGCTTCCAATTGGATCAAACAAATTTTCTATTGGGCGAATCTTTCCGACTATCTAATCGGATCACTCAATCTTTACCCTATTACCAACAAGCGCAGGCTAAAGGCTATGTGGATAAAATGATTCCTTATTACATGGCAATGTCTGCTAAATCCATCGGTAATTATGAATTAACAAAAAGCTATTTAAGTGAATTTGTCAAGTCAAAACCAAGCCGATTATATCAAATCAAGTCAGAGATTGAATTAGAAAACTTAGGCCAAATTCCTGATTTACTTAAAAAACAAAGTCCCGTAACGCTTCAAGCGCTCGCAGGAAATACCGCAAAAACAGAATTTGACGCCAAAAAAATAGGGGACGAATTGATTTTCACCAGTTCCTCGAAACCTGAAATTTACAAAAACAATGGTCTGCCTTTTTTAGGCATTGTCAAAGCTCCTTTAAAAAATCCTGGAGAAATAGGGAATCAATCCATATTTAGCTCCGCCCTTTTTAAAGAAAATGCGAACGACGGAACTCCAGCGTTTACCAAGGACGGAAGCACCGTCGTTTTTGCCAGAGGAAATACAGGCAAAAGCAAGGATCCTTCGCCCGATGTGGACTTATACATGTCCAAAAAAACGGGCAACGCTTGGTCTGAACCTGAGCGACTTAGCATATCAGATTCGATCGCTTGGGATGGTAGCCCCAGTTTTTCTGCTGACGAAAGAACCTTGTATTTTAGTTCTAATCGTCGAGGAGGAAAGGGGGGCGTTGATTTATACCGGGTGCCTATTGACAACTCTGGTAGGTTTGGTCGACCGATCAACTTAGGTTCCACAATTAACACTCCCGGTGATGAATTATTTCCCTACGTAAGTGCCAACGGGAAATTGTATTTCTCCTCAGATGGACATCCAAGCATTGGAGGTTTGGATTTGTTTGTGGCTAGTCGGAATGAAAATGAAATTATTGTCGAGCATTTAGGTGTCCCCATTAATTCCATTGGCGACGACTTTGCGATCTCATTTTCCGATTCTACCCAAGGCTATATTAGTTCAAATAGGCCTGGTGGCAAAGGCGATGACGACATCTATTTTTTCAAGTCCACTGGCTCTGAAGATCGTTGGTGGACTTTGGATATACCAATTTTGGTAGATACAGATAATGATGGAATACCTGACTACTTGGAAACAGACTCTGATAATGACGGAATTGCAGATAGTATTGAGGTTGGGATGGATTATAAGAACCCTTTAGATACAGATGCAGATGGAATACCTGATTTT
>JBIKRO010000017.1:0-35533 GCA_044349095.1 Aquirufa sp.
GCAGAGTGAAGCACTCCTTTCCGAAAAAAATGATACGCATGGCAATTATCGCCTCGATAAAAAGTTTTATCCACGCGATTAAAAATCATTGATTTTAAATCTAACCTGTAAAACTGATTGGTGCAGTTGGCACTAAAATAAACTTGATTTACATCCTCAGAAGGAATCTGATTTATTTCGATATTAATGGGTAAGCTTGTTTTGGTGGCGCTATCTAATTTAATTGGATTTAGCACGAGCCATTTACCTTCCTTTTGTAGCTTTTCTAAATTCCAAGTGGTGGAATTAATCCGATAGGCTATTTTATCCTTGTGGTGTAAGAAATAATAGAAATCGGCCCGAGTTTGCAGCCCGATTTGGAGCAAAATCACGAGTATGAAAGCGCGTTTAATATATAATCCCATAAAAACTAAACCAATAAAAATTTAAATGAGTCTATTCCTTACGCAAAATTAATGGGTTGGAATTTGATTAAACTCAACAGATGATTTTTTAGCATCCTTGAATGCTGCTTTAGGTTTTATACTTAGGATTTGGAATAACTCCTGATCAGATTTAGCATCAGGATTCGGTGTTGTCAATAATACATCACCAGAAAAAATGGAGTTTGCTCCTGCCATAAAACAAAAAGCCTGCCCCTCATAATTTAATTCTAATCGGCCTGCCGATAATCTCACTGCCGACTTTGGCATCATAATTCGAGCCGTTGCAATCACTCGAACTAAATCCCAAACGGAAGCAGTTTTTTGATTTTCAAAGGGAGTTCCTTCCACAGGAACTAAATTATTTACTGGAACTGATTCTGGATGCTCAGGAAGGTTAGCCAAAGTTAATAACATGCCTATCCGATCGTCCGTAGATTCACCCATGCCGATGATACCCCCAGAACAAACTGATAATTTTGCCTTTCGAACATTGCCTAATGTTTCTAATCGGTCATCATAGGTTCTCGTCGAAATTACATCATCGTAATACTCTTCACTGGTATCTATGTTGTGATTGTACGCGTACAATCCCGCCTCTTTTAATTTTTCAGCTTGCTGCTCTGTCAGCATCCCTAAGGTGCAACAAACCTCCATCCCTAAAGAATTTACGCCCTTAACCATGTCTAATACGCGGTCAAAATCTTTGTTATCACGCACCTCACGCCAAGCTGCTCCCATGCAAAAGCGGGAACTTCCATTGTCCTTAGCACGATTAGCCGCTTGAATCACCTCCTCATAAGGCAGTAATTTCTGAACTTTCACATTCGTATGATAGCGAGCGGCTTGCGAACAATAGGAGCAATCCTCAGGGCAACCGCCTGTTTTTATAGAAAGTAAGGTACTTATTTGAACTTCATTGGGATCATGAAATTGGCGATGCACGGTAGCAGCCTGATAGACCAAATCTAAAAACGGTTGGTTAAATATTTCCTCAACTTCTTTACGTGTCCAATTAGTACGAATCATATCTTCAAAATTTAACAAATATAAACGCTTAGATTAAGAATCCATGCAAAATCTACTCAAATTCCATCAAGTAAGGCATTAAGGCTAGATACCCTTCTCTTTTCTTCCAACGCTCCAACTCCAAAATTGATTTTGCCCAAGGCAAATTTTTGGATGCAAATTTTTCAGCCATGGAACTTTCCGACATCGCGGAGGATATTAATTGGTCTAAGAATGATTTTGCTTTTGGATACACAACTACTTTATAGGCTCCTGGCTTAAGCTTTCCTTTTTTTGCAGCTATTTCAATAGCGACATCTAATCCACCTAATTCATCCACTAAGCCTATTTCTTTCGCTTGAATTCCTGTCCATACTCGACCTCCGGCTAGGGATTTTAATTTTTCAATATCCATCTTTCTGCCCGAAGCGGCTTTTGACGTAAATGTTTCATAGCCTTGATTGACCATATTTTGAATCACTGATTTTTGAAATTCGGTTAACTCACCTAAGGAATTCATGAAATTTGAATTGGCATGCGTGTTTACATAATCTTGAGTGATACCGATCTTATTGCTTAAAAAGCGGTCAATATTCAACCATTGAGCAAAAATTCCGATGGATCCTGTCACGGTAGTAGGTTGTGCCACGATGGTATTAGTCCCCATAGCCATGTAATATCCACCTGAAGCCGCATAGTCCGACATAGACGCCACGATGGGTTTTACTTTTTTGGCTAGCTCGATTTCCCTCCACATGATATCAGACGCCAAGGAAGAACCCCCTGGAGAATCAATACGAAGTACAATCGCTTTTACAGATTTATTGTCGCGTAATTTTCGTAATTCCTTCACAAAATCGTCTGAACCAATATTTTCATCGCCGCCTTTTGATCCAACGATTTCACCTTCGGCAACCAATACCCCTATTTTATCTGTTCCTTCAACAGCCTTAATCGGATTTTTTGCTTTCAGATAATCGGCTAATTTTACATACTTCAAGTCACTTTTTGCCTTTATTTTAACGGCAGATTTTAAAAGGGATTCAAATTGGTCCCAATATCCTAATTTAATCATCCCTAACTTTTCTGCTTTCACCGGATTCATGGCCAATAGACTATCCGCAATTTGATTCAGTTTATTGGCAGAGATTTTTTTACTTAATGATATTTTAGCAAACACTTCACGATTGATCGAGCTGATAAATGACTGTGTTTGCATTTTATTCTCAGGACTCATATCCTCTCGGATAAAAGGCTCTACGGCAGATTTATATTGACCTACCCTGAAAACTAAAGGCTCAATTTCCAATTTGTCAAATGCCTTTTTATAAAACATATATTGAACACTAATGCCATTAAAATCTAATAAGCCTGATGGATTTAAATATGCTTCATCGGCAACGGATGCGATATAATAAGCTTTTTCCGAGTATGAATTCGCATAAGCATAAATGAACTTACCCGAGCGCTTAAATTTTTCTAAGGCGTTTCTGATTTCAGTTAATTTAGCATAACCGGCCATTGGAAAACTAACATCAAGGTAAATACCTTTAACGTTGTTGTCTATACGTGCGCGTTCCAGCGCTGATAAAATTTGAATCAATCCAATTTTCTCGGTGCTATCAAAAAATGGATTTGGGAAAGTAGCCAATGGGTTATCATCTTCTGAACTTGCATTTTCAACGATAGGCCGATTTAAATCCAATTTAAGAATTGAATTTTCTTTTACTTCAAATTCTGATTCGCCTTCGCTCATCGCCGCACCGATGCCTACAATCATCAGTATACTGATGATTAGAAAAAGGAATAAGCCCATGAGGGTTGCCAGCGTATATTTAAGAAATTGCCACATAATGATCTAAGATGATTAAAGGAATAAATTGGGATTAAATTTTCACAAGTCAAACAAATTTATGTTCAATGGATAAAATTCCAAAATGAAGGGTAAAAATTACCCAAAATTGACCCGGTAATCTTCCCTCGCCTGGAGAATTACTTCGTGAGCTATTTCGCGGCCATACACCTCGTCTATATCCACTAAACTTGAACTGCTTTCTCCTGGCAACATTTTATAGGTCCAAAAATAATGCCTAAGTCGTTGAACTATGTCCTTAGGAGCGTCTGAAATATCACGCCATTTTCCATAGATTGGATCATCCTTTAAAACTGCAATAATTTTATCGTCGGCCTCCCCGTGGTCGATCATGCGAATGCCGCCGATGGGAATGGCCTGACATAAAATATCCCCATGGGTAATGGTCCGCTCCGAAAGCACCAAAATATCAAGTGGGTCGCCGTCGCCTTTAATGATTTCTTTTCCTGAGTATTTTTTGGCCAATTTGGCTATTCCATCAGCGCAATACGTTTGAGGCAAAAAACCGTATAATGCAGGAACAATATTAGAAAATTTCTGCGGTCGGTCTATTTTTAGATATCCCGATTCCTTGTCAATTTCATATTTTACCGTATCGGTAGGAACAATCTCGATGAATGCGGTGACCAATTCTGGCATTTGTTCGCCAATATGTATTCCGTGCCAAGGATGAGCTTTAAAGATGTTTCGATTCATAATAACACGATTCGGTCGTTGGCGCGCAAATTACAAAAAAATGCCCGCACCTAAACTAAAGAACCCTTCACAAATAGATACAATCTAGGGAAATTAGTTAATTTTGTGGTTTGAATTTTTTGAATTATGATATATCCCATCGTCCCTTATGGCGATCCTGTTTTAAGAAAAGTAGCAAAGCCTATTAAATTAGGAAGCATCGATTTGGTTAAGCTGTCGGAAGATATGTTTGAAACGATGTACGCAGCTAGTGGTGTAGGATTAGCAGCGCCTCAGATTGGTATGGACATTCGGCTTTTTGTGGTGGATGGAAGGCCCATGAATGAGGATGAAGACGAGGAAGAAAAAGACCCTTCGTTAGTGGATTTCAAAAAGGTTTTTGTGAATGCAAGCATTTTAGATGAAACGGGTGAAGAGTGGGGTTTTGAAGAAGGTTGTTTGTCGATTCCTGGAGTAAGGGGTGAAGTTTTTAGGCCCGAATATGTCAAAATTCATTATTGGGACGAGCATGGCGAGGAGCATGAAGATGTATTTGAGGGGTTTGCGGCAAGAATTATTCAGCATGAATATGATCATATTGAAGGAATACTATTTACTGATCATTTAAATGTGGTCAAGAAACGGATGATAAAAAATAAATTAGGTGAAATTAGCCGCGGAAAAGTTTCAGTGGATTATAAAATGAAACTTTCTCGATAAAATTAGATATGAAGATTTCTTTAAATTGGTTGCGTGATTTTATTGACATTTCTAAATTACCTCAAAAGGGCGAAGCAGAAGAGTTAGACGTGTTATTGACAAATACGGGATTGGAGGTAGAGGGCATTGAAAGACATGAAAAAATCCCAGGAGGATTGAAAGGATTTGTGGTAGCGGAGGTTTTGACCTGTGAAAAATTTGAGGTAAAAGACAAAGTACTGAGCCTAACGACTGTTGACGCAGGATTATCAGAAATTTTAACCATTGTTTGTGGCGCGGCTAATGTAGCTGCGGGCCAAAAAGTAATCGTGGCAACTCCAGGTACAACTTTATTTGATGCTGAAGGCAAAGCCTTATTTACCATAGAAAAGCGAAAAGTATATGGCCAACCCTCAGAGGGGATGATATGTGCGGAGGATGAAATTGGGATTGGAACTTCACATGATGGAATTTTAGTATTAGAAACCGATGTTGCGAATGGAACTCCTGCGGCCAACTTCTTTAATCTCTCAGCCGATTTAGTTTTGGAAATTGGTTTAACACCGAACCGGGCCGATGCGGCATCGCATTGGGGAGTGGCGCGCGACATTAAAGCGGTGACTGGATTGCCGATACAATTACCTTCGGTAGATTCATTGGCCATTAGTCAAACCGATTTGCCTGTTGATATAAACATTCAAGACAAGGGATGTGCCCGCTTTTGTGGCGTGAGCATAGATGGAATACAGGTGAAACCGTCTCCAGAATGGTTGCAAGAAAGATTAAGTGCGATTGGATTAAGGCCCATCAATAACATTGTTGACATTACTAATTTTATTTGCCATGGCTTGGGCCAACCGATGCACGCCTATGATTGGCATCAAATAAAAGGCGGCAGATTGGAAGTTAAAACCCTAGCTGCTGGGACCGTCTTTAAAACTTTGGATGGAGTAGAAAGGAAATTAAATGGGGAAGAATTAATGATCTGTGATGGCTCGGGGGCGATTGGCTTAGCTGGAATTATGGGCGGGGCAAATTCAAGTATTCAAGATTCCACTACCCGAATTTTCTTGGAAGTGGCACATTTTGCACCGGAAAGAATCCGAAAAGCAGCCCAGTTTCATAGTTTAAAAACGGATGCATCCTTCAGATTTGAGAGGGGGACTGATATAGAGGCCAAGTTATTTGCGCTTAAATATGCGGCAAAACTAATTCTCGAATTAGCTGGAGGAACTATTAGCTCTGAATGGCTTGATCATTATCCAGAAAAAAATGTGCCAGTTCAAATCCCTGTGACGTATGAACGAATACACCAATTGATGGGAATTGCGTTATCAGAAACTCGAATTCAAGAAATACTGGTAGCCTTAGATTTTGAGATAAGCAATTTAAATTCAAAGGGTCTAACGGCCATTGCCCCGGCATACCGAGTAGATGTGACGCGAGAGGCTGATTTAATTGAGGAGCTTTTAAGAATTCATGGCTTAGATAACATTCCATTGTCAGAAAATTTAGGGGCCAATTTCATTTCAGAATTCCCTTTATTGGATAAAGAAAAAATTCAGCAACAATTGGGGCTTAGTTTAGCGGCTAAGGGATTTCATGAAATCATTACCAACTCACTGACTAAATCCAGTCACCATGAATTGATCCAACAAGATTTAGCTTTTGAATCTGTTGAGATATTAAATCGACTTTCTGAAGATTTAGGGGTGATGCGTCAGCATTCCATATTTTCCGGGTTAGAGGTGTTAGCCTATAATATTAATCGCCGACAAAAAGACTTGAAGTTATTTGAGTTTGGAAAAACATACCATAAAAAAGGAAGTAAATACATCGAAAAAAGGCATTTGTCTTTATACCTAACGGGTTTACAGGCTGGAGAAACCTGGAGTATTTCGGCCAAAAAAGCGGAATTCCACCATTTATATTCAACGGTCATCGCCCTAATGAAATTCATGGGGGTCAAGGATTTTGAAACATCTCCAATAGAAGCTTCATCTATTTTCGCGTATGGTTTACGCATTTCAGTGAATAAAAAAATGTGTTTAGAATTAGGTTTAATTCGACCTAATTTGGCCCAAAAATTCGATGTCAAGCAAGAAGTGTTTTACGCAGATTTTGATTGGGATTATTGGGTTAAGCAGGAGAAAGTTGATTTTGTCTATCAGGAAATATCAAAATTCCCTGAAGTCCGTAGGGATTTGTCATTAGTGATTAATAAAGAGGTCAGCTATCAAGCGATCCAACGAATTGCAGAACAAGTTGAAAAGAGTTTGCTAAAATCGGTATCCGTTTTTGACGTATATGAAGGAAAAAATCTAGGGGAAGGGAAGAAATCCTATTCGATTAGTTTTATGCTCCAAGATGAGGGTCAAACGTTGACCGATAAGGTCATTGACGCAACGATGGATCGACTCATCCATCGATTTGAAAAGGAATTAGGAGCTGTTATTCGAAAGTAAATCTGACCCGAAAAGGCTGATTACCTTTTTAACATATTGCCCATATTAGGCATTTTCATTTTTCCGTCTTGAACCTTATTCATCATTTTCATCATTTTTCGCATGTCCTCAAATTGTTTCATCAAATTGTTGACTTGTTGGATTGAGGTCCCGGAGCCCTTCGCAATTCGATTCTTCCGAGAAGAGTTAAGCAAATCTGGATTCTGACGTTCCTTTAAAGTCATCGATTGAATAATGGCTTCTATAGGCTTAAATGAATCATTTGAAATATCCACATCTTTCACGGCTTGACCCATTCCTGGAACCATACCCATTAGATCTTTAATATTTCCCATCTTTTTTATTTGTTGGAGTTGGGAATAAAAATCTTCAAAAGAGAAATTATTTTGGCGAATTTTTTTGTTCAAGCGCGCTGCTTCATCCTCATCGAAAGCTTGCTGGGCCCTTTCAACCAAAGAAAGAACATCCCCCATGCCTAAAATTCGGTTGGCCATTCGATCCGGATAAAACTGATCTAAGGCTTCCATTTTTTCTCCGGTGGAGATAAACTTGATCGGTTTTTCGACCACTTGTCGGATGGAAAGGGCAGCACCACCTCTTGAATCACCGTCTAATTTGGTCAAAACAACCCCGTCAAAATTAAGCCTTTCGTTAAATGTTTTGGCAGTATTCACGGCATCTTGACCTGTCATTGAGTCAACGACAAACAGGATTTCGGTCGGATTTATCGCTTTTTTTACGGCTTCGATTTCATTCATCATGGATTCGTCGATGGCCAAACGGCCGGCTGTATCGACAATAACCACTTTTTTGCCCATTTTCCTGGCGTATGAAAGTGCATTTTCAGCAATGGAAACCGCATTTTTATTTTCGGGTTCTGCATAAACCTCAACTCCTACTTGCTCGCCCAAGACTTTTAATTGGTCTATCGCCGCAGGTCTATAAATATCACAGGCAACGAGTAATACATTTCGTCCTCCTTTTTTGATGTATTGGGCTAATTTACCTGAGAAAGTTGTTTTACCTGAACCTTGAAGTCCGGCAATTAACACAACGGCAGGATCCCCTTTTAAATTAATATCTTGTTTAACCCCACCCATTAATTGGGTTAACTCCTCGTGAACAATTTTAACTAATAATTGGCCTGGCTCAACAGAAATTAATATTTTTTGGCCTAGCGCCTGTTCCTTGATTCGATCGGTAATTTCCTTCGCCACTTTATAGTTGACGTCGGCATCCATTAATGCGCGCCTAATTTCCTTAACGGTTGCGGCAACGTTTACGTCGGTAATTCGGCCGTTCCCTTTCAGGGTTCGCATGGCCGATGTAATCTTGGAGCTTAAATTCTCAAACATAATGCATTAAATCTTGTAAATGGTCTGCAATTTACGCTTTTTACCTTAAAAATTATTCAAATTATTTGACCTAATTCTGATGAATAAAAAAGATTCCTGTATACCTTTGCAAGATTATTTAGGTTCGTCCTAAAATAAAAAAATAGACCAAACACATTAATACAAAAAATGGAAAAAATTAAAGTTGCCAACCCAGTCGTAGAACTTGATGGAGACGAAATGACTCGCATCATTTGGAAATTCATAAAAGATAAATTGATCTTGCCTTATGTAGATGTTGACATTAAATACTATGATTTAGGTGTTGAATATAGGGATGAGACCAATGATCAAGTAACGATTGAAGCTGCAGAAGCAATAAAAAAATATGGTGTTGGAATTAAATGTGCCACTATCACTCCGGATGAAGCACGCGTAGTTGAGTTCGATTTAAAGCAAATGTGGAAATCGCCAAATGGAACCATTCGTAATATCTTAGATGGTACCGTTTTTAGAGAGCCTATCGTTTGTTCAAATGTTCCAAGACTAGTTCCCAATTGGACTGCGCCCATTATGATTGGACGTCATGCTTTTGGTGATCAATATAGAGCAACTGACTTTGTGACTAAGGGAAAGGGTAAGTTGACCGTTTCGTTCACACCTGAAGATGGAGGAGAGCCACAAACTTTTGAGGTATATAATTTCAAAGGGGATGGAGTTGCTTTGACGATGTATAACACAGATGAGTCGATTATTGGATTTGCTCATTCATGTTTCAATATGGCCTTAAGCAAAGGATGGCCTTTGTATTTATCCACAAAAAATACGATTTTAAAGAAGTATGATGGTCGCTTCAAAGATATCTTTGAGGAGATTTTTCAATCCGATTATAAGGCGAAGTTTGATGCCATGGGAATCGTGTATGAGCATCGATTGATTGATGACATGGTGGCCTCTGCTTTAAAATGGAATGGTAATTTTGTTTGGGCATGTAAGAATTATGATGGAGATGTTCAGTCGGATACGGTTGCACAGGGATTTGGATCGTTAGGTTTAATGACTTCCGTTTTAATCACTCCAGATGGCAAAGTAATGGAGGCTGAGGCGGCTCACGGGACAGTAACAAGACATTACCGTGATCACCAAGCAGGGAAACCTACGTCGACAAACCCAATCGCATCGATCTTTGCATGGACAAGGGGATTAGAATTTAGAGGCAAATTAGATAATAATCCAGCATTGGTTAATTTCTGCCAAACATTAGAAAGAGTTTGTGTGGAGACCGTGGAGTCAGGTAAAATGACCAAAGATTTAGCGGTATGTATCCATGGAAATAAAGTAACTCATGGAGAACATTATCTATATACAGAGGAGTTCTTAGAGGCTTTAGATGCTAATTTAAAGGTAGCTTTAGCTTAAAATTCAATCTGTTTTTTACATTAAAAGAGCCGCTTCTAACGAAGCGGCTCTTTTAATTTATACGAAAATCAACTATTACTTAGTTTGTTATAATCAACGTTTTTGTATATAATTGATCGTTCGTTTTCAGGACTAATTTATAATTTCCAGCATTGATTCCGGCCAAATTCATTACATAAGACCCATCTTGACTAATTTTTCCTTGGGTGATTTGTCTTCCATCCATAGCGTAAATAGTAAACTCGGAACCTTGCAAAGATGAAACAGATTGAATAGTCACCAAATTTCCAGCAGGATTTGGGAAAATTGAAAGCCCCCCATCTAGTGGCAAGGTGTAGGTAATATCAAAAGTAGGTGACACACATAAAGGTCCATCAGTATATTTCTTAGAAGCGTAAACGGAATATCGACCACTCGTTTTTACTCGTAAATTTGAGCCTTTTTCCGTAGCAATTGCCACATTATTTAATGACCAATTAAAGTCAATATCACTTGTTTTTTGTCCCCCGGTTAGAAAATATGGAGAAAGGTATGAAACTAATGGGGATGTTGGATTGTCAACAACCGTAATTTTGGTAGCAGAGGAGAATTCAGAACTACACTCAAATTTATTCCAAGTTTTAACTTTATAATCACCTTGATTTTTTGCTTCAATCGTACTTAAGGCACTTCCTGTATTCCATAAAACTTTACCTGCATTTTCAGATATACTTAAATTAACAGAAAGTCCAGAACAAATAGTTGTCAAGCTGCTGGCTATGACCGAGGGTTTTGATGGAACAGGCAAATTTCGAACCTGAAAAAAAGGAACTATAAATACATTTCCTATTGTGTCAGTAGTCTTCAAAAAGTATTTACCCGGCGTAAAAACCTGTTGAGTTCTGTCTTTACCTATAAAATCAAAATTACCATTATACCACTCTATTTGTGTATTCTCAGGCACATTACTTACACTCATAATCATTTCATTGTTTGGACCACATTTTTTTATGAATTGAGGCAAGGGCAGCGGTAGAATCGCTTTTGATGTTTTAAAAAAAACATCATTCAACTTGCTTAGCCAAGCACTTGCGACCTGAGAATAGGCATCAGGCGTAAAGTGAACACATGAAGAATAGATGTCATCCTTACGGGGAACTTCTATCCCATCAAAATTGGGGCCACTGTACATTTCAGCTATCTGACTGACTGTTACCACCTCTTGTTGAGCTTTTATAATGGAGGGATTCCATAAAGGAGTGGTGCATCCACCATTATCATATTTATTGGCACTAAACGAAACCTCGGCAACGACCCATGGAATATCTAATCCCGTCTGTTTTCGAAATATCGAAATTAATTCAACGAACTGACTATAATAGGCAGAACCAGTCGTTTCAAAATTATTATCGGTCTCACCTAAAGCCCATAGTATAGACCTAACTCCTCCCTTGACACCGAAAGCCTCAACTACTTTCTTTAAATTAATATAGGGAAAACCGTCGGTGTAGTAAGCTGTATCATATGACCATGGATTTGGCGAAGGTATTCCTTTAGCACTTTCCATCCAGTTTTTCATCGTTGTACCAAACCAAGATGCATTATAAAAGCAAACAGGGACATTTAGTTTTTTAACCAATGAATCTCCTAATATTGGCCAATAATACTGTGATAATCCCGTAGGACCGATAGTGGCATTATCATCCAATTTGGTAAAATTGTCAAATGGAAAATCTAAATTTCTTTCACCAAAAAGCTTATGAGTTGGATTGGTATTATATTCTGGAATGAAATTATAAAAATTAGCGCAATTTACGCGATCATCGCTCGCCCCCTTTTCATTAGGTTTTCTTTTTGTCCCTTGTGCGTTTGATTGACCCGCAATAATAAAATTTTCACCCACACCCACGCGTGATAACATGGTTGAATCTTGCCAAACCTTATTAACGCCCATAGACCGAACCCATAAAGCGTACCAACCACCTTTTGCCTTCACTTTACCTTGAAAAAATCCCCCACCGGGAGATTCATCTAGATTAGACCAGTCAATAGATACCCCCTGCCCTTTTTCAACAGGCACTAACTTATATTGCACAAGAGTTGAATTCTCATTGCAATTGCCTAAAACTGAAAAAGTTGCTTCATTTAAAGAATTTCTCTGAAAAATTTGGCGAAAATGAGGGTAAATTATACCAACAGACTGGCCAAATATACCCACATGAAAAGCCAATAAAAATATCCAGAAACAAAAAAACTTAACTCTCATATCTTTTTATAAACACATAAAACAAAAATAGAAAAAAAAGGTCGCACCAGAAATTCTGATGCGACCTTAAAGTAAATAACTTGTATTTATTCTGAAACTACAGAGAATGCTACTTTATGCTTAACCTCTTTATGTAAATCCAACGTAGCCGTATAATCACCCGTTGACTTAACCTCAGAGTCAAATGAAATCTTCTTACGATCAATTTCAAAACCTTTCTCCTTCAGCATATCCGAGATTTGAATACTCGTTACTCGACCAAAAATCTTTCCACTATCACCTGTCTTTGCAGCAATAGTTAAAGTCATTTCACCAATAGCTGTCGCTAATTCAAAAGCATCCTGACGGATTTTCTCTACTTTATGCGCAGCTTGTTTGATGTTCTCAGCCACAACCTTACGATTGGATGGCGTTGCCATCATGGCAAACCCCTGTGGAATTAAGTAATTACGACCGTATCCAGCTTTAACAGCTACCGTGTCATTTTTATACCCCAATCCCGCTATATCCGTTTTTAATATAATTTCCATCTTATTTTACAATCAAATGTTTATCAGGTTATCCCCTAGTTTATTTTAAGCCATCCGCCACATATGGCATCAAGGCTAAATGACGACAACGCTTAACCGCTTGCGCCACCTTACGTTGAAATTTCAACGAAGTACCAGTAATTCTGCGAGGTAAAATTCTACCTTGCTCGTTTACCAACTTTAATAAGTAATCTGGATTTTTATAATCAATGTATTGTATGCCCGATTTCTTAAACCGACAATACTTCTTACGATTACTATTCTTATCTACAGGTTCGTTTACAAGTGTCATCTTATGCTTCTATTTTTTCTGGTTTTCTACCTACTAAACCTTTTCTCTTTTTCTCATTGTACAATACCGCATGCTTATCTAATGCAGTAGTCAAGAAACGAATAACTCGCTCATCACGCTTGTATTCAAGCTCTAATTTGGCGATAAATTGCGGATCCCCTAAAAATTCAAATATCTGGTAAAAGCCAGTGTGCTTGTTTTGAATTGGATAGGCCAACTTACGTAAGCCCCATGCATCTTCATGTACAATCTTTGCACCGCTATCTACCAACAATTGCTTGAATTTCTCAACGGCGTCCTTTGTCTGTTGTTCAGACAAAACGGGAGTTAAAATGAACACCGTCTCATAGTTTTTTAATTCCATAAAATTGTTGTTTAAAAACTGAAAAAATTTGGACTGCAAAAGTAGGAAAAATACTTTACAATTAAAAGCCTGGAAATAAAAAAATGATATTATCGTACCTCAAACGATCCTAGGCCTATTAAAAAGCCCTCAGCGTACAACTCGATTTCATGCCTACCCTCACGATATGAGTTGGGACGTGAATAAATAAACTCGACAGATTGATGATTATTTTCATAAAATATACGCTGCTTAGCCGTATATACTAAATCTTTCCCCTTAAACGGAAATGTTCCAGAACCTATTGAATAATCAGATAAAGTAACTCCTGTAGGCTCAATAATTCTTAAATAAACCGTTTTAATTTCTTTAGTCGCCAACGAGTTTTCTTGCAAGTGAAAAATGACCCGTATCTTTTCAAGTTTTTTTGCTTTTTGATTCTGAGCACCCGACTCCCTACCCCGAGTTGAAATGGCATACACATTAACCCCCTCAGCGCGCAAAGCAGCCGCTACATTTACCTTGTCTGATAACTCTTGATTACGTACTTCTAAAATTCTTGAACGTTCACTCAATTCTTTTTGCTTAACACCAAAAGTTAAGCTTGAATCCCTTAGCGCTTTTTGAACATTTGACAAACCGTCTTGCAAAATCTTAGCCTCTCGACTTAATGAGTCGTTACGCGCTAATAGCACAAAATTCTCTTTTCTTAATTTCTTAATCTCAAGATCCTTTTGGCCAATTAACCGTAAATAATACGCCAATTTCCGCTGGATTTCAATTTGACCCATCTCAGGATTTTCTGATATTGCTTTCTGATCCCCAAGAATTTGTTGGCGCGCAGCTTCCAACTCATTTACCCTACCGCCCAATTTTTTTATTTGAATCATACGAACCTCCAATTGATTCGATATGGAATCCAATCGGTCTTTCGCATCCTTAATAAAAGTTTCTTGATTCGCGCCAAACCTAAAGAATTCAGGATTTAGCCTTTCTACCGCCACTATGCCGATTAACAGAAAAATCAAAAAAATTAAAATCCCAACCGTGCGTTGAAGCTTTTTTTCTCTTGAACTTAATGGACTTGAGGGCATATGTAAATTGAATTTGTCAACAAATTTCTGACGTATAACAGAATCAAAAATAATAAATTAATTTTACTTTTAAATTATTCTTTTCATAGTTCTTCGTTTATCCTCATTATGTCCATCGCTAAACAAATATTCAGCATCCAAAATGATTTGGCACATACCCACGCAAAACTAATTGCTGTAACAAAAACGAGGTCTATCGACGAATTGAATTTAACATACCAAGCAGGTATACTTGATTTTGGTGAAAATAGAGTTCAAGAATTAGTCGAAAAACAAGCAGTATTACCCAAGGATATTCGTTGGCATCAAATAGGTCACCTGCAAACCAACAAAGTTAAATACATCGCCCCCTTCGTTCACCTCATTCATACCGTGGACTCATTGAAGTTATTAATGGAAATAAACCAACAAGCCATTAAAAACAACCGAGTAATTAAATGCTTATTCCAAATGTATATAGCTCAGGAAGAAACAAAATTCGGGTTGCTTCCCAACGAATTGCATGAAATCTTAGAAAATCCGATCATGGCTGAATTAAAAAATATCCAAATTGTTGGACTCATGGGCATGGCCAGCTTTACCGAAAATACAGATCAAATAAATAAAGAATTTACCTCTTTGGCACAATTGCTCCATGACTTAAAATCAAACCAAACAGCCATGCACCTAGGAAATGTAACCTGGGAAGAGCTCTCCATGGGAATGTCCAGCGACTACTTATTAGCCGCTGAATTGGGCTCTACTTTTATCCGCGTGGGATCCGCTATTTACGGTGCACGGGAATGATTTTACGGCTGTAAAAAACCATGGCCATTTCGATCAAAAAGAAACACAGAGAAGCAATAAAAAAATAAAAGGAAAGGTCTGTAGGAGTCTCTCCGCTAAATGGCAGCTCTTTCATTGCGCCAACTTGAATATTCGGTTTTCCTTGATAGTGATTCTGAATTTCTTCTCTAGAATAACTTCGCATTTCACTTTCCTTTACGGGGTAATTAATAGCCAAATTCAACGGTTTTTTATCCCGAATTTTAACCTGCCAAAAGCCCGAAAAATTCCTATCCAAAAGTTCTGGCCACGCACAAATCCATTGAGTTCCTGTCCATCTTTGCTCCGGTATCCAGGATTGCTTTTCCTTAACCAAGGTCACTAACCCATTTTCAGAAGTACTGAATTTAAACTCTTTAGGAGCTACAATTTCAAACTTACTCGAGAAAACAGTAGTTGACCAATGATTGTGCCCATTATTCAAAGCCATTTCTTGGAAAACAGGAAGGAATAATCCATGTTTAAAAAAACTATCCCCCTCTTTGGCAATATCTCCTGAAAAAACGTACAAAGACCCCAAGCCCAATGCAAACTGCGACAAAAAAGGCTTTCCATTCACATACTCAAAAATGGGTGTCCCACCATCCCACGTAACATAAGAATTTGAGTTAAACATTTCCAAATTCTTCTTAAAAGATGATTGTTCCAAAATAGAATTAAAAAACGGTGAGCGCTTAATGGGTAAACGGACAGTCAACGTGCGATTTGAAATCTCCTGCTTAAATGAATTTCCTTGGCTTGAAAAATTTGAATTAAACCGATTGATAATTCCACTATTTAATGAGGCACTCGGAATAAAAACAAATGTATTTCCCATTTTGACCCAATTGGAAATCGACTTTAATGCGTCCTCAGTGAATGAATTTAAATCATTTAAAATTAAAAATCCGCTCATTTTAGAGAGATTTGCCAACAAGCTTTGCCTGTTCACTGAATGAAAATCGAAAAGAGAATCATTCAAAAAAACAGTAGAAATATATTTTTCACTAGACATGCCTTCTAAAACATAGACATCTTTTGACTCCGGAATTTCTAACAAAAAGGAATACACATTATCAAATAACACCTTATCATCTGAAATCAATTTCGCCTTTATTTCCCTTTTATCCGAAAGGTTAATACCAAAATCAAGCCATTTTGTTTCTCCCTCGTTCAAATTGATTTTCTCCGTTGATATAGGAAAATCATCCAGATATAGGCTCAATTTCTGATCCTTAGCTGCAAGATTTCCAATATTCTTAATCCTAACTTTTAAGTTAAATGGGCGGCCACTTTGAATTTGAGAGGCATTATTTGAAATGCTATCCACCACTACATTGGCCTGCGAAGGACCTTCTATAGGTACTAAATGGACTTCGAAATGCTTAGGAAACACTGGCCATGGGCTCGTTCGCGGAAAATCCGACACCCAAATCAAGTTGGAAGTGGAACCAGAATTTTGTTCCGCTTGAATTGAACCAATTCGATCTATGATTGATTTAGGATTATCAACTCGCTGGCTCATTTTTAAACTTGGCCACAAATCATGCACCTCATTCCAAGTTTTAGACTCAAAATCAGCATTCTGAAATGAATTCAAAAGCAAAAAGACAGGTTTTTTTGATCGTGGTAATTCAGCCGCCAATGCATTAAACTTAGTCCGATTACCCTCCATAAATCCCACATGGTTATCCACAAACAAATAAGTTGGCGAAGAATTACTTTTCAGAAAACCCACATTTTTAGGCTGAGAAAAGGCTACTATCAGTGTAGCTAACGCTAAAATTCGGAACAATAATAGGACTAAATCATGAAGGATGCGAATGCCCTTTCCTTGGGTAGGAGTCCCCTTTAATACTCGAATATCAGAGAAGAATAAAGTAGATGTGCTCTTTTTATTAATAAAATGGAGCCAGATGGGCACCGCAATGCTCAATAATCCCCATAAAAATATTGGTTGCCCAAAACTTATATTCATAAAAGCTAAAATACAAAAAATCCCAACGAATCAGGTTGGGATTATAATATTCAACGAGTCAAGATTTTATCTTGAGATCGACATAATTTCGAATTCCAAGGTTCCCGCTGGAGCCGTAATCTGGGCTAAATCACCCACTTGCTTTCCTAACAAGCCTTTACCAAACGGTGAGGATGCTGAAATTTTACCCGTTTTTAAATCCGCTTCCTCTTCAGAAACAATCGTATAGGTAACAAGCATCCCATTTTTTGTATTTTTGATCTGAACAATCGAGTAAATAGACACCTTTGAAATATCAATCGTAGATTCGTCTAACACACGTGCATTGGCCACGACCTGCTCTAGTTTTGAAATTTTTAATTCCAATAAGCCTTGTGCATCTTTTGCCGCATCATATTCAGCATTCTCACTCAAATCTCCCTTGTCTCGAGCTTCGGCAATTTGCTTTGCCATATCTTGACGTCCTTGAAATTTCAATGCGTGCAACTCTGCCTTTAACTTTTCTACCGCCTCAGCTGTATAATATTGAAACTGTGCCATCTTACTAATTTATTTAGATTCCTAAAAAACAAAATAGAACGGCTTCCGACCGTTCTACATAATTTATTTGTAGTTTTGTCTCAGATGCCGAACTAGAATAAATGTTTATTTATCAACACGTAATCTTATTTTTTACCCGACAAAGGTAATTAAAAAGCGATATTATCCCAAAACATTTTATTCGATGACAAATTCCGCTTCTTTCAATTTTAAATTTTAAAATATGCGCATCATATTTTTTGGGACTCCAGATTTCGCAGTAGCAAGCCTCGATGCATTAGTTCAATCAAAATTTGATGTAGTGGCCGTTGTCACAGCGCCCGATAAACCTGCTGGAAGAGGCCAACAAATTCAAGCATCCCCCGTTAAAGTGTATGCTGAAAAAATGGGATTGCACATTTTACAACCCTTGAAACTGAAGGATCCTGAATTTTTAGATACCCTTAAAAACTTACATGCCGATTTGCAAATCATTGTGGCTTTTAGAATGCTTCCAGAACAGGTTTGGAATATGCCTCCTTTGGGAACTTTTAACTTACACGCATCGCTACTTCCACAATATCGCGGGGCAGCTCCCATCCATTGGGCCATTATAAATGGTGAAAAAGAAACTGGGGTAAGTACCTTTTTTCTTCAGCATGAAATAGATACTGGTGACCTATTATTTCAAGAGACAGAAGCCATTCATCCAGAAGATACCACAGGGGATCTATACGAAAGGCTGATGAAAAAGGGTGCAATTTTAGTCGTTAAAACAACGCAAGCCATTATAGACCAACAGATTAAACCCCAAGCGCAAAAAGAAAGTCTTGAATTGAAAATTGCCCCAAAACTCACTAGAGAAACCGGCTTGGTGCATTGGTCAAAAAATACCGAAGAAATATATAATCTTATTCGAGGCATGAATCCATTTCCTGGTGCACATACGCTATTCCAAGGAAAAAACTGCAAAATCAGTTCTGTCAGCCCACATGCTGAAATCATCCCTTCCTTAGGCATTGGCGTTTGGGATACCGACCAAAAAACATACCTCCGAGTAGGTTGCGCCGATGGATATATCGAAATCTTAGAATGGCAAATGGAAGGCAAAAAGAAAATGAAAATCGAAGAATTTCTCCGCGGATATTCCTTTAATTTTTAGCCGCAAACGAGTAAATTCCCAAAGAATAAAAATACCCGGAGTCACCGGATTTTATATACACCCATCCAGCTTTTTGGTTTGCAAATACATAGCCAGTCGACATGCCATTAAACTGCTTAAACCATTCCGCAGATAACTCACTCGGTATTGGAATAGCCTGAGAACAGGCACAGAATTGTTGAACCCTATTTTTATTAATCTCAAGAATTAATTGGCGCGTATCCTCAACCAAATAACCTTGACCTCGAGCGAAAGCTCCTTGATAATTTCCCTCATATAAAGACTTGAAACGAATATATTCAAACGTTAATTCAGGAAATTTTCGCATTAAATCAGCCCCATTAGAAAAGGCTTGAATATGACCAATATCCGGAAAGCCAACAAAATCTCCACCCCAAAATGCACCCATTTCTTTGGCCAAACTGCCAACTTTAGCATACAAATTGCTTCGACGCATGTAACGTCCGCGCCGATATATTCCCACATCCACCGCTAGATTGAAATTGTGCAATGAAAGTGCCGTTTTTGAACGACCCCGATTTAACAAATCCATTTGTTTGGCCAAACCTCGTTCACTTTGGAGAAACTTAAATCGATATCCTCTTGGATTAAAAACAGTTGCAAGCGAATCCTTTAAGGTTTTAAAATCCTCTATTTCTTGGGCTAATGTATTTCCCCAGACTAACAAAAGATCGTCTGTCATGTTGCTATATGCAAATAAATCCTCTTTGTTGTCTGCGGCAGCGCCTAAGGAATAAATTTTTGATTGAAGCCCTGAAGCATCTTGAATGAAAAAATTCAATTGGACCGGAATTTCAACCTGATTTTCCATGGGTACCCGCTCCCGAAACATCCATTGTAAATCCTCGAAATTAACGGATTCAATACGCTTTTTCTGACAATTCAATTGCAACGAATCCAATTCTTGAACGCCAAAAACAGCAAAACCACAAAAACTTAAAATCAAAAATACGCCGATTTTAACCTGCATTATTTGACAGGAATGACCAATTGCTCCCCGCGTAGGGTCACATCCTCCGACTTATGATTAGCATCCATGATGGATTTTTTTGACACTTTATATTTTTCAGCTACGACTCTTAAAACATCCCCTGGGCCGACCGTATGAATCGCTTTTATCTTGACATTTACTTTAGCACCACCCTTAAACCCATCTGAAATACTAGGGTTCATTGATTTTAATTGGTCTACCGTAAGTCCAAAACGCTTAGCCACCCCATTCAAAGATTCACCTTTCTCAGCTGCATACGAATAGGCTTTCCCACTCGGCTCTGCGACTTTTTCCTCCGGAATTTTCTGTGCCTCAGCTTCTTGCTTTTGTGCTTCCAAAGCTAATTCCGCCTTCTGAACAGAATCCCTTCCTTGAGAACTATCGACGGAAGAGACCGTTGACGTAGAATCCGTAATAATCGAAACCGGCGGCTCCATTAATTCCTCATCCTCCGCTATGACTAATTTTTCAGCCTTTGCCAACTCCGTATTTTCTGGTCCTAAAAAATGCTCATACCCAACAACCACTAAACCCACAAGCGTAATTAATAACACAAAAAGTGTAATTAATGGCAAATTGGAATTTGAACTTTCTTTTAAAAAAGGAATTTTCATTTATAAATTATCTTGTGTTTTTTGACTCATCACAGCTACTTTTTCCACCAAATCTTTTTTATACAAATCAAGTTTTTCAGACAAGGACTCGTTTGAAATGGCCAACATTTGAACAGCTAAAATTCCAGCATTTTTAGAAGCATTTAGCGCTACCGTAGCGACAGGAACTCCATTAGGCATCTGTAAAATAGATAAAATCGAATCCCAGCCATCGATCGAGTTTGACGACTTCACTGGAACACCAATGACCGGCAAAATGGTCGCTGAAGCAATCATCCCAGGTAAATGAGCCGCACCACCAGCACCGGCAATAATCACTTGGATCCCTCGTGATCTTGCATCTTGCGCATAGGTCAACATTTTAACTGGGGTCCGGTGAGCGGAGACAATATCCACTTCAAAAGGGATACCAAACTCCTTACAAACATCAATCGCGTCTTGCATCACTGGCAAATCCGAACTGCTACCCATGATAATTCCTACCATATTATTCAATATTTAACTAATTACACGAATCAAATTTCTAACCTTTTCAGCCTTTTCTTCAATGTCCAATCTTGAATCTCCCAAGATAGTTACATGCCCCATCTTCCTAAATGGTTTCGTTATTTTCTTTCCATATAAAAATGGATGAACCCCCGGAATAGATAAAATTTCCCGCAAACCTTCATATTTAACAGGTCCCGTATATCCATCCTCGCCCAACAAATTCAACATACCCGAAAAGCATTTCGACGTAGTTTTTCCCAAACTAAGTCCAGAAATCGCACGTAAATGCTGCTCATATTGTGAAGTTTCATTAGCCCGAATCGTATGATGACCCGAATTATGTGGCCTAGGTGCTATCTCATTAATTAAAATTTCTCCTTCGGGAGTTAAAAACATCTCAACCGCCAATACACCCACCATCTCTAATTTTGCGATTAAGTCTATGGCAATTTTCGATGCCTTTGTTTCAATTTCCTTTGATATATCCGCCGGTGAAACAAGGAATTCCACAAGGTTATGCACCGGATGAAACACCATTTCGACCGCTGGAAATGCCGAGATTTCACCTTTCGCATTTCGAGCGACAATCACGGCTAATTCTTTTGTGAAATGAACCGCTTTTTCTAAAAGTCCAGGCTCATTAAATCCTAATGAAATATCAGACTCTGACTTGATCAACTGAACCCCACGTCCATCATATCCCCCTTTTCCCAATTTATTAAATGCAGGTAAAAATGAGATGTGATCCCTAATTTCTTCCGCCGAATCAATCAAAACAAAATCAGCAGTAGGGAAACCGTGGTCTTTGAAAAATTGCTTTTGCAATCGCTTATCCTGAATCATTTTCAAAATATGCGGTTGAGGATACACTAATTTCCCCTCATTTTCCAAGCGCTCCAATGCATCTATATTAACATGCTCAATTTCAATACTAATCACATCATGCGATTGACCAAACGAATAAACCGTATTGAAATCTTGGAAGGAACCCTGGACAAATTGTTTAGCCATCAGGTGACATGGGGCCTCCGCATCAGGATCTAAACATGAAATATCAAAATCCAAATCAATCGCCGCCTGCAAAAGCATACGACCTAGCTGGCCACCTCCCAATAAACCTATTTTTGGCAATGATTCAGACATAATTTGAATTAGAATGGGTAAAATTACGGCTTTTGTTTTACCTTTGGAAATTATTTAGCCTTCTAAAAATATATTTGACTTTTACGTTAACAAGAAATGACAAAAAGAACACTCGTACTTATCGGATTTTTAGCCTTAGCCGTAGCCAGTAGATTATTTATTTTAGGAGGAACCAATTGGGTGAATTTTTCACCCATCGCATCTATGGCGTTGTTTGCCGGGATCTATTTTAATCAAAAAATCCAAGCCATTTCCTGGACTATTTTAGCTGTTTGGCTATCCAATTTACTTTTAAATAATTTCCTGTATACCGAATACTATCCTAGCTTTTCTTTTGGATTTGAAGGTGTTCACATGGGTATTTTTGCACTCATCACCCTATTAGGAAGTAGACTAAATCAGCAAAAATTGACCGCTTTAAATTTTATAAGTACCAATTTAGTTTCGGGTATAGGATTTTTTCTATTGTCAAATTTCGCAGTTTGGCTTTCTAGTGATATCACATATTCCAAATCCCTTCAAGGTTTATTAGCCTGTTACGCAGCTGGAATACCCTTTCTGAAAAACACGTTGGCAAGTCAATTTATATTTTCGGCCATTTTCTTAGGCTCCTTTGAGTACCTAAAAAATCGGATTCCTGTGCTGAATTAATTGACATTTTTCATAACGATTCCGTCACGCATCACAAATTTAACTTTGCTCATAGACTGAATGGTCTCAACGGGATTGCCTTCTACGGCAATAATATCCGCTGATTTACCGACTTCAAGCGTACCCAAATTTTGAGATTGGCCTAATAAATCTGCCGCATTTAATGTGGCACTTTGAATAGCTTCTAAAACAGGCATACCCGCTTCGTGCATCAACTCAAACTCACGTGCATTTTTTCCATGACCAAAGACTCCTGCATCAGTACCAAAAGCTATTTTAACTCCTGCTTTATAAGCTTTGCCAAAAGTAGATTGTATAATAGGTCCGATTTCCAAGGCTTTCTTCTTGACCATTTCTGGATAATAATTGGGTATTAAAGCTGAATCCGCAACCGATCGGCCGGCAATGACCGTAGGCACAAAATAGGTTCCTCTTTCTTTCATCAAATTCATCACCTCAGCCGTCATAAACGTTCCATGTTCAATGGAACTTACCCCACCCAAAACAGCCCTTTTCATCCCTTCAGCTCCATGTGCATGTGCCGCTACTTTAAATCCATAATCTTTAGCCGTCTTAACAATTGCACGAACTTCCTCTTCGGTGAACTGAGCACCCATCCCATCCTTCGCATAACTTAAAACTCCACCCGTCGCCGTAATTTTAATTAAATCTGAACCTTCCTTATATCGCTGACGAACAGCTTTGGCCGCATCGTCGACTCCGTTCACCACTCCATCTTCAGGACCTAAATCCTTTTTAAATGTTTCATTAATTCCATTCGTATCATCCGCATGACCGCCCGTTGTCCCAATCGTAACGCCAGCGGTAAAAATCCGAGGACCTTCCACCAACCCCTTATTGATCGCATTGCGTAAACTAATCACGACATGGGTACCCCCTAAATCTCTAACGGTCGTAAATCCAGCCATTAAATTCTTCTTTGCATTGACTAATGCTTGAAAAGCGATATCCCCCGGATTTTTAGTAAATCGATCTAAATATGCACTTGGATTTGTCTCACTTTCTAAGTGCACGTGCATATCAATCAAACCCGGCATAACCGTTTTATTTTTCAAATTAATTACTTGGTCCCCCTTAGCAGCAGCCTGATATCCTGATACCACCGCACTAACTTTCTTACCTTCTACAATGATGGACATATTAGTCAGAACTTGTAAAGACTTTACGTCAATTAATTTCCCACAATGAATGATGGTCTTTTGTGAAAAAGCCAACAAGGGACTTAAGATCAACATTAAAATGATTCTTTTCATAGCATTTATTTTTTAATGGCTTTTGCAAAAACATTGACTCAAATGGACATAGGGCATATTATGCCGACTTCAAAATCTTATGAATATGATCCCAAAAACTTGGATACGATTTAGCGACCACTCCTGGTTCATGAATAATTAATTCACACAAAAGCCCAACCGGCGCAAAGGCCATAGCCATTCGGTGATCATCGTAGGTTTCAATTTCCGGACAGGTATCTCGGTTGGCAAAATCGCCTATTAATTGGTATACATGATTTTTTTCTAGTTCGACCAATTGACTCCCCAACTTAGCCAACTCATTCTGCAAAGCCAATACCCGATCCGTTTCCTTAACTTTTAAAGATTCTATTCCGGTTAAGGTAAATGTGATATTTTTAGCCGCTGCGACCACACAAATCGTTTGAGCTAAATCTGGGCAATCTGTAAAGTCCCAGGCGGCCGACTCCTTTGAGGGACATTTAGTTAATAAATATCCACGCCCTGTAAATGTACTTTTTACACCTAAAAGCTCCATGATCGACTTAATTTCGGAATCCCCTTGCAACGAATTTTCTTTAAGCCCCAATAGTTCCAACGAAGTATCTTCAAAAGGAGAAATTGCGACCATGGAATACCAATAACTTGCTCCCGACCAGTCAGATTCAACCGCAAATGGAATTGATTTATAGGCCTGATGCGCAATGTCAATCTCGCCATTTTCCCAATCCACCTTGGATTCAATGCCAAAATGCTTCATCTGTGCCAAGGTCATTTCGATGTAAGGTTTCGAGCCTAATGAACCCGTTATTTTTACATGAAGTCCTTTGGGCAATAAAGGAGCCAACATCAATATCGCTGAAATAAATTGAGAACTCACGTCCCCTCGCATGGAAAGGGAACGAGTTCCCGCATAGGTAAATCCGCGCAAAAGCAATGGAGGATATCCTTCTTTGTTTTCATACTCTATATCCGCACCCAAATTCCTCAAAGCATCCACTAAAATACCGATAGGGCGTTCACACATCCTAGGCGTACCCGTCATTCGCTTTTTCTGACCCGTTATCGCATAATATGCAGTCAAAAAACGCATCGTGGTTCCAGCATCCAATACATCTGCGACTTCTTGGTCCTTTTGAGATAACAACCGAATCATGGTTTGCGTATCGCGGGCCTCCGCCAAATTAGACAAGTTAGTTAGTTCTCCCCCAGCTAACGCATTCAGGATTAACGATCGATTACTTTCTGATTTTGACGCAGGAAGGGGTATGATCTCTTGAAAAGAATGTTCAATGGGAAAAAGGCGAATTTGATCCAAAATAGAATACGTGATTAACGCAATTTTAATGTTACTAATGATACAACGGCTAAAATTATTCCAACAATCAAGAATCGGATAACGATTTTAGACTCATGGTAATTTTTCTTTTGAAAATGATGGTGCAATGGCGACATGAGAAAAACCCGCCTACCTTCTCCATATTTCCGTTTGGTATATTTAAAATAGCCTACCTGAATGATGACGGATAAATTTTCAATGAGAAATATTCCGCATAGGACTGGAATCAACATCTCCTTTCGAATAACGATCGCCAATGTCGCAATCACACCGCCTAACATTAGGCTTCCTGTATCGCCCATAAATACCTGAGCAGGATACGTATTATACCATAAAAATCCAATGCAAGCACCTACAAAAGCCGCACAAAAAATAGCTAATTCCCCTGAATTGGGAATGAACATCACATTTAAATATTGAGAAAATACTTTGTTTCCTGACACATACGCTAATATCGCTAAGGTTAGCCCGATGATGACTGACGTTCCCGCGGCTAATCCATCCAATCCATCCGTAATGTTAGCCCCATTTGAAACCGCTGTAATGATAAAAATAACAACCAAGACATAAACTACCCACACATAATGGTCCGGAATAAAACTTGGCAATAACATATTATAATCAAACTGATTATTTTTCAAAAATGGAACCGTCGTCATTAAAGACTTAGAATCTGTGTAGGACTGAACTTGGGTCCCATCCGCCAGCATCGTTAATTTCGAAAAGACCCTTACTTTGATGTGCTCATTATAATACATGGTTAGGCCCACAATTAAACCTAAACCTATCTGACCCACAATCTTAAATTTACCTGAAAGTCCTTCTTTATTCTTTTTGAAAACTTTAATATAATCATCTAAAAAACCTACTGCCCCTAACCAAACGGCCGAAAGTAATAACAAGACAATATAGACATTGGTTATTTTGGCAAATAAAACGGTGGGGATAATTAACGAAAGTAAAATGATGAAACCACCCATCGTCGGTGTTCCTTTTTTCTGCATCTGGCCTTCCAAACCAAGATCGCGAATTTCCTCCCCTATTTGCAATCTTTGTAATCGGTAGATGACAGATTTTCCCCAAATTGCTGCAATTCCAAGGGATGTAATGGTGGCGGCAAAGGCCCGAAAAGTAATGTATTGAAATACCCCAGCTCCAGGAACGTTTAGTGTTTTGTCTAAGTATTCAAAAAGGTAATAAAACATTCCTTAGCTAATTTTAGGTTGAAAAAACTAAAAACAAAGTTGCAAAATTTTGATTGCTTGTACAAATTAGCTCTCAAACGCGAGGGCCAACACTAATTTATCGTCAAAATCGTGCTTCACGCCATTAATATCTTGATAAGTTTCATGGCCTTTCCCAGCAACCAAAATAACATCCCCTGCTTTAGCCAATTCCCTAACAGCAGTCATGATGGCTAATTTCCGATCACTGATGCGGGTAACTTTATAAGCTACTTCTTTAGGAACTCCCGCTTCCATTTGATCTAAAATGTCTTCCGGATCCTCAAACCTAGGATTATCGGACGTCAAAATAACCGCGTCACTATAATGTGTTGCTAGTTCTGCCATAATAGGCCTCTTCCCCGCGTCCCGATTTCCACCACAACCGACCACGGTAATTATTTTTTGAGACTTATTTCGAATGGCCTGAATGGTTTTAAGTACATTTTCTAAGGCATCAGGTGTATGCGCGTAGTCGACAATTCCCATTTTATGATTGGGACCCGCTATTTGGTCAAACCTTCCGGTAGCCGTTTTTAATGCAGACATTTGCACTAATACCTCTTCCTTATTCTCTCCTAATAAAATGGCTGTTGAGTAAATAGCTAATAAATTATACGCATTAAACGTGCCGATCAATTGGGCATGAATCGCCTGACCGTCGAACTCTACTTGCAGACCTCCAACTCCATTACTAATTATTTTCGCCTTAAAATCAGATGAATTTAAAATCCCATAGCTGTATTTTTTGGCCTTCGTATTTTGAAGCATAATTTGGCCACGCTTATCATCTTGATTAGTCAAAGCAAAGGCTGATTCCGGCAAAGCATCAAAGAAACCTTTTTTTGCTTTAATGTATTCGTCAAAAGTTTCGTGAAAATCCAGATGGTCACGGGTGATATTGGAAAAAATAGCCCCTTTAAATTGTAAACCATGGATTCTTTTTTGGACCACCGAATGTGAACTGACTTCCATAAAAACATGCGAGCAGCCATTGGACAGCATTTCGGCCAACAACCTATTTAGATTTAAAGCGTCTGGTGTGGTATGTGTCGCCGGGATCACCTGATCTTGAATCATATTTTGAACCGTGGAAATTAATCCACAACGATGCCCAAGCTTTTTAAATAATTCAAACAGGAGTGTTACGCTCGTCGTTTTTCCATTGGTTCCCGTAATTCCGATGAGGTTCAATTTGGAAGATGGATGATCATAAAAAGCGCAGGATACTTCAGCTAATGCGGCATTGGAGTCTGCTACTTGGATACAGGCAACGTCGTCAGGTATATTCGCAGGAATCTCTTGCACCAACCAAGCCTTGCAACCCTGCGCGTACACCTGGTCTAAAAACTGATGTCCATCTACTTGCGTACCAGGAATAGCAAAAAACAAAGAACCACTTTTTGCTTGTCTTGAATCAAAACATAAAGCGTCAATTTCTTGATCCTTACCTATTTTAGATAAAATGCTAAGCTCCTTAATCAACGAAAATAATGAACCCATTTTACTTTAATTGGATATTCAATAATAGATTTTTTCTGCTAGGTGTCCCTGGGGCAATCGACTGAGATACAACGGCTCCCATGCCATTGGCTCTTACTTTTAATCCCCTATTTTCCAAGGCAAACAATGCATCGCGCAAGTTCATCCCAACGACATTGGGGACCGTTTTAGCAGGAAAAGAAATGGCTGAATTTTGTACTTGTTTTTTAACCTGACTAAATAATACCCAGCGTCCATCTTCCTCAACTTTGGGCAAATTAAAATTAGAAAAAAGTATTTTTTGATCTAAAGGATGAATCGTATGAGAAAGTTGGGCATTATTTAAAGAGTCCGGCAAAGTTCCAGATAAAGTTCTTTGCAATTTCATATCACGGGAGTATATGTGATTTGAAATATCCAAGAAAACCGGAGCCGTTACTTGGCGTGCATAGGTACCTTCAGAACCTCCTTCAGGTTTATCCATGGCAACTAAAACCGTGTATTTAGGTTTTGCCACCGGAAAATATCCGATGAATGAAACATAATAAGTTCCTTTGACATAATTCCCGTTGACCAGGCGCTGCGCCGTACCCGTTTTCCCTGCAATTCCATAAGGGGTTCCATTTAAGTTATTGCCCGTTCCTCTTAAAACAACTCCCTCTAACATTGTTTTAATTTTTTTCAAGGTTTCCGGCGAACACAAAGGCTCCTTATCTTTCTTTTGAGTTTCAGTGTAATCCTTCACTACTTTATTGCCCACCGTCGCATTTTTTACAATAATCGGCTGAATCCAATACCCATTGTTGGCAATCGCATTATAAAACGATATCATGTGCATAGGGGAAGTATTCGACGAATAACCCACCGAAGACCACATGTATTGCAAAGCATCCCATTTGGCAGGCACAGGAAATTTAGGTGTTGTATAACGTGGGGTAATCTGAAAATTAAGCGGATCTATCAAATGAAACTTTTTCAAGTAATCGTAAAATTTACCTTGTTTGGAACCAAAAACTCTTTGCATTAATTTAATAGTGCCAATATTAGATGAATGCTCAATAACCCCTTGAACATTAATTGTTCCATAATCGTGCGAGTCAGTCATGGTCTTATTGTATACGGTATACTTGCCCCCTGTCGTGACCATATCAGTCAGCGGCATATTAGATTCTTCTAACATCGCCATCATGGAAGGTAACTTAAATACAGAACCTGGATCATTTTCAGAAACATCAATGGCATAATTAGCAAACTCAGAATAACCCGTGGGTGAACTTGCCTCCTTAGTCAAATTAGAAATGGCTTTTATTTCACCGGTAGCAGTTTCCATGACGATGGCTGTCGCATAATTTCCTTTAAATGTGGCTAAGGCCTTCATTAGCGCAAGCTCTACGATATCTTGAATGTCTACGTCAATCGTCGTTTGTAAATCATAGCCAGGCGTAGGAATTAATTCCGTTCCATTTTCCATAGGACGCCAGGTATTTTTATCCATTTTCTGGAACAAGCCTTTCCCAGGAATTCCTTTTAGGTCTTTATCGAAAGCCCCCTCAAGGCCTACCGCTAATTTATCCTTCAGGTAGCCAATCGTCCGATACGCCATTTGGCCAAATGGGGCATAACGGACATTTACTTTGTCAAAAACCACACCTGTCTTGGTCGCATTTCTTTTACCTTCTTTAAAAAGCGGAAAATTCAAGACAGCCTTTCTTTCTTGAAAATCCAGCAAACGATTATTGAGCAAGATGTACGTTTTGTTACTGTTTTTTGCCAATAAAATTTTGTTGTAATATTCATCTGAGGACCTGTCTTTAAATAAGAGGGCCAATTGGTCACAAAGCGCATGAATGTGTGTTGAAAATAATTTTTCAGACTTCACTGAAATGTTAAAGACGGATGGATCCATCCCTAAGCGATATTTAGGAAGAGAGGTGGCCAACAAACTACCATCATCTGAATAAATATTTCCCCTACTCGCTTCTACACTTCTTTCTTTGATGTACGTTGCTGCCGCCTCTGAACGTAATTCTTCGCCTTGCAGAAAGACTAATTTGTATAAATTAAAAATCAATACCAAAAACATGAGCAATACCACCATGAAGAAAATGTAAAATCTCCTCGTAATAATTGCCCGAATATTTAAACGCTTATCAGCTGCCATATAAAACGAAATTTTACTCCTTTTTCCCTTCTTCTACAATTTTATAGGGTGGTGTTAAACTCACCTCTAGCTTATATTTTTTCATCGCCTCCGCTAAATAACTTTGCTTCCCCTTTTTCATAAACTCCGCCTTTTGAGTCGTATAATCAGCTCTTAATTCCTCTAATTCTGCCTTATTCTTCACTATTTGGTGGATTTTTCCATCGGCCAACATAGAATAATAGATATAAATTAAAATGAGGAACGCGATGAAAACAATTTTCTTAATCCATTCTACAGGCAACTCGCCCCCCGTTAAATGGTCGATATCGAATAACATTTCTAAAGGGTCTTCCTTTAGATTCGATTTTTTAGATGAAGATTCGTTTTTGGGTACTGAGGTAGCCATTTTATAGTTTTAAAGCAATGCGCAATTTCGCACTTCTAGATCTAGGATTTTCTTTTAATTCCAATTCGGAAGCTGTGATTGGTTTCCGAGTAACTGAATGCAAGGGTTTATGAACAACGCCAAACATATCTTTATCCTCTTTCCCCAAACAATCCCCCGTTTTAATATAATTCTTGACCAACCGGTCCTCTAATGAATGAAAAGAAATAACCACTAATCTCCCGTTTTCATTGAGCACATTAGGCACTTGGGTTAAAAATTCTTCAATAACAGCAAGTTCTTGATTTACTTCAATTCTAATCGCCTGAAAAACCTGGGCAAAATATTTGAATTCCCTTGACCTTGGAGCTAATTTAAAAAGAATTTCTTTAAATTCCGAAGTCGTTTCCAAGGGTTTTTGTGTCCTCGCTTGAATGATGGCGAGGGCTAATGTTTTCGCATTTTTCACCTCCCCATACATCCCTAAAATTTTCTGCAATTGTTCGGCAGAATAAGTATTCAAAACAGATTTGGCATCTAAAGATGCCGAAGGTCCCATGCGCATATCTAATGGTCCGTCAAACCGAGTAGAAAATCCGCGTTCAGGAGCGTCCAATTGGTAAGATGATACTCCAAAATCGGCTAAAATTCCATCTACTTTTTTGATTCCTTCGAGCCTCAAATACTTATCTAAATGCCTGAAATTTGCCGTAATTAATGTCAAACGAGAATCATCAATTTTCTCCGCTTCTTTCCAAGCATCAGGGTCCTGATCAAAAGCAATTAACCGACCTTCAGGTCCTAAATGCTTTAAAATCTCTTTGCTATGTCCCCCTCCGCCAAAAGTCACATCGACATAAATTCCCTGCGGATTAATCGAAAGGCCCTCGATGCACTCATTCAATAAAACAGAGGTGTGATACGTAGTTGTAGACATAAGTTCAAATTTACAAAATATCCAATGGCAATCTCAATTTTTATAAATTCACTATATATTTTTTATGACAGGTAGGATTCATCTATCTTTGGCTTAGAAAAATCGTATATGATGCCTAAATTTTTTCTTTTTATCTTTTTATTTGTTTCCATGTTCGACGCTTTAAGTCAACAAAATAAGGCTCCACAAAGTGGCCCATGGCGAGTAGAAATGAAGCATTTTAGTGGAAACCTGCCATTTAACTTCATCGTAAACCCCAGTAAAAATCAAAAAACATTCAACATTAAAATTCAAAATGGATCTGAAAAATTCTCTTTAGGAGAATCCTTTTTTAGAGGGGATTCACTCGTAATACCTTTTGACCTTTATGATTCTGAGATCGTTGCCTTTTTAACAAATTCAAAAAAAATGAATGGCTATTGGATCATGAAAAGAGACGGCAAAGCCATTTTTCGCATTCCATTAGAAGCAAAGGCAGGTTCTACGGAGCGTTACACAAACCTAAAACCCTCAAAAATAAATGTGACAGGAAATTGGATGGCTGATTTTTGGAGTGACGAAAATGTCCACAGTCCTGGGATAGGTATGTTTAAGCAGGTGGGCAATTCAGTCACTGGCACCTTTTTGAAGCCGAGTGGCGACTACCGATTTTTACAAGGAAATGTCAGTGGCGACAGCTTATTTATGAGTTATTTTGACGGAAGCTATTGTATGCAAATCCGTGTTAAAGTGAAAGGGAAAGAATTTAAAGGAAATTTCTACACCGGATTAGCGGGGAAGAGAAATTTGAAAGCGCAATTAGATCCTAAAGCTAGCTTACCCGACCTAAAAAAATTAACTTATTTAAAGCCAGGCTTTGACCGAATTAATTTCTCGCTACCAGATCCTGATGGAAATACAATTAGCTTACAAGATGCAAGATTTAAAGGCAAGGTCGTTGTCATTGAATTAATGGGTTCATGGTGTCCGAATTGCATCGACGAATCCAGATTTCTAGCTCCCTATTATAAGAAAAATAAGTCTAAAGGTCTTGAAGCAATCGGACTATCTTTCGAGTATTCGGACGACATGAAAGTTTCTGGACCTAAAATCAAAAACTTTATTGTTAAAATTGGGATTCCATATCCGATTGTATTGGCAGGAAAACCCGATGACGCAACCATTGAAAAAGTATTGCCCATGTTGCATAAAATCAACGGATATCCTACGACGATCATTATTGACAAACAAGGTAAAGTGCGAGAAATCCATACGGGTTTTTCAGGTCCTGGAACCGGCGTTTTTTATACTGACTGGATACAGGAATTTGACAAAACGATACAAGCTCTACTAATAGAAAAATAATGAAAATTAAATCAATCATCCTTCTCTTTTGCCTTGCTTTCCCATTAAAAAATATAGCGCAAAAACCTGTTAAAAAAATTCGATGGAAAGCTCCTGTAGCCTTGGGAGTTACAAGCCTTTTGCTTTATAATGCTTCATCCAAAGATGCTCAAAGCACTATTTATAAAAATAATTTTTCAAACTTCTCAACTAAACTAGACGATATATTGCAATACACCCCGGCGATCCTAAATGTAGGCCTTGCCTTAAGCGGTTTAGAGGCGAAAAACTCAAGGCAAGACCGCTCAACAATATTTATCTTAGGTACAGTAATTTATGTCGGCACGACGCAAGGCTTAAAGTATGCAGTCGATGAAACTCGGCCTAATGGAACCGAGCATTCATTCCCTTCTGGTCACGCGGCCACGGCATTTTTTGGTGCAACATTACTCGCAAAAGAGTATGGCGAAAATTATCCATGGATTACCGTAGGTGGCTATACGATAGCCGGGACGACGGCCTTTTTAAGAATGGCTAATAACAAACATTGGGCAAGTGATGTTTTGATGGGTGCCGGAATAGGTATCGCATCTGCAGAAATCGCTTCCTATCTTTATCCTAAAATAAAATCAAAGCTGAATAAATCTAAAACAGCTTGGAATTTTGAACCACAAATTGCCCCTAATTATTATGTGGCCAAATTAAACTACTCGTTTTAAACCAATACTAAATAAGTAGCTGCACCGGCAAAGTATCCCAATAGGGCTAGAATTCCTATTTTTTTAGCATACCAAATAAATTCGATTTTTTCCATTCCCATCACGGCCACCCCCGCTGCGGAGCCAATGATCAAAATACTTCCACCGGTACCCGCACAGAAAGCCAAATATTCCCACATGCTATGATCCAATGGAAAATCAGTCAAATTATACATCCCCATGGTTGCTGCCACGAGTGGAACATTATCTACAACTGAGGAAGCCAAGCCGATAATGGACACGATTAAGTATTGATTCCCCAACGTATTTTCTAAGAAAACAGCTAATGACTCCAGATATCCAAAAGATTCTAAAGCGCCTATAGCCAACAAAATACCTAAGAAAAAAAGTACGCTAGAAGTATCTACTTTACTTAAGGCAAAACCAACTGTATAGGGTTTTTTGGCAGCTTCATCCTTATCTGAATGCAATATTTCAGAAAGAATCCAGACAAGACCTAAGCCTAATAAAATGCCCATGTAGGGAGGAAGGTGCGTAATCGACTTAAATATGGGAACCCCCAATAAACTAGCTACTCCAGCAAAAAGCATGATTTTTCCCTCTTTTTCCTCCGCTTTACTTAGGGCTGAAAGTGGATGAGGTACGCCTAATTTTTCGTTTCGAACCCAATAAGATCCTACAGCCAATGGAACCAATAACGAAATTAATGCCGGTAAAAATAAAACTTTAATAATTCCCAAAGCAGATATTTGACCCCCTATCCAAAGCATGGTCGTGGTGACATCACCAATCGGAGACCAAGCGCCCCCCGCATTTGCCGCAATAACCACCACTCCCACAAAATATTTCCTTGTCTGTGTATCTGAAATTAATTTACGCAAGAGCGTAACCATGACAATGGCTGTCGTTAAATTATCTAAAGCTGCCGAGATAAAAAACGTAACAATCCCTACGATCCATAAAAGCTTAGCTGAATTTTTCGTTTGTATCAATTGGTTTACAAACCTAAAACCCTGATGTGCATCGATTAGCTCCACCAAAGTCATAGCACCTAAAAGAAAAAACAAGATCTCTGAAGTACTCCCCAAATGATGCGAAAGTTCGCCCAATTCACCCTCCCCCTTAACCAAAGCAAATACGACCCAAACAAGGACACCCGTTAATAATGCACTTGCCGTTTTATTAATTTTCAAAGGATGTTCAAACGCAATAGCGAGATACCCTAGAGCAAAAATGAAGACTGAAATTATTTCCATGCGCACAAATATAAAAAAAGAAAGTCAGAGATTCTTCCCTGACTTTCTTAATTATTGCAAATATTAAATCTATTTTAATTTAGCTACAGCTACTTTAATTCGCTCACAAGCTTCTTCCAATTGTTCATCGGCAGCAGCAGTAGAAATTCGCATGCAATCAGGAGCTCCAAAACCTGAGCCAGCAACTGTGGCTACAAAAGCATCCATCAATAACCACGTACAAAAATCATCTGAATCCTTAATCGTAGTTTTTCCATCCGATTTCCCAAAATAATAAGAAATATCCGGGAAGGCATAAAATGCTCCATCGGGCATATTAACTTTAAAACCAGGTATTTCTCTTAATTTACCCACCACTAATTTTCTACGACGATCGTAGGCTTCCTTCATCTCGTGCGCATGATCTAAAGGACCATTAAATGCGGCAACGGATGCTTTTTGTGCAATCGAATTCGTTCCTGAAGTTACCTGACCTTGTAATTTTTCTACTCCATCGGCAATCCATTTAGCCGCGGCAATGAATCCAATTCTCCAACCCGTCATCGCATGGCCTTTGGCAACTCCATTCACCGTAATCACACGTTCTTTTATTTCAGGAATTGATCCGATCGAAAAGTGACCACCCTGTGTGAAGTTGATGTACTCATAAATCTCATCCGCTAAAACAAAAATATTTTCATGGCGAGCCACTACATTAGCGAT
>JBIKRO010000018.1:0-35456 GCA_044349095.1 Aquirufa sp.
AAAGCCTCCGCAATCACAGAGATTTGAGTTCCGATATTTCCATAGCCGACGAGGCCTATTTTCTTTCCTCTAATTTCGTATGAATTTTTGGCCGACTTATCCCAAATACCGGCATGCATTTTGGTCGACTTTTCGAAAATATCACGGGTCAACATCACCATTAAGCCAATCGATAGCTCAACCACACTTCGTGTATTTGAATAAGGTGCATTAAAAACAGCTATGCCCCGAGTTTCACATTCGGCTAAATCTATCTGATTAGTCCCTATGCAAAATGCCCCCACACACATGAGTCGGGATGCATTCGGGTGATCCAACACTTTTTTCGTTAAACTCGTTTTAGATCTTAAACCCAAAATAGAGACATCTTTAATCTTCTCAATCAATTCATTTTCATCCAAAGCCCCCTTCAAAAGTTCCACTTGAAACCCTTCCTTTTTAAAGGCATTCACCGCAGCTGGATGCACATTTTCAAGCAATAAAACCTTAATCCGAGACTTTGGATAAGACTGCGCCCGACTCAAGCCATTGATATATAAAAACTCATCCAAAGAAGGCACTACATAATCAGCTTTATCTGTGACCGCTTTTCGAGAAACATTTTCCGTGAAAGCAAAAAACGTATTGGCCAATCCAGACTCCCGTAATTCATAATCCGTAATGCCATCGCCAATCACACAAACCTCCCCCTCCAAAGCTAAAGACTGCAATAATTTGACCTTTCCCTTGTCTTGAGAAAGTAAATTAGTCTGATCATATCCTGTAATATTCCCCTCCGCATCATAGGTAAATGTGTTAGCATGTACATGGTCCGCCGCAATGCCCATTTCCTCCACCACAGGAACGATGAAATCCTTAAACCCACTAGAAATAATTAAAATCCGATCCGCATACTCCTCTAAAAAATCTTTGTTTCGCTGAAAAGAATCCGAGATTTTACCTTTTAAAAAAGTGATTAATTGGTCTATATGTGAGCGATTTGCCGGCAATAAAGCCACGCGATCTCGCAATGAATCTGAAAACAAATACTCCCCCGCCATACCCTTGTCCGTAATCTCGCGAATTTTCGAGACAATTTCTTGCTGCTTAGGATTGCCCTGAAGTGCAATTCTTGCTAATTCATCCAAGCCTTCCACTTTGGTAAAAGTGCTATCAAAATCAATGACAATGGTCAATGGGTCCGTAGGTATATTAGACATCATATATTTATATTCATCAAATTCTAAACCATTCAGCCGCACGCTTCTCAGACCAAGTAACTCCTTGGTAATTTTTTGGATAAAAACCACAATGACCTCCCGCTTTTGGAGCTTCCAAATAAACAAAATCCGAGGATTCAGCTAATTGATATGGAATACACTCCTCCGTTAAAAATGGATCATTCTGTGCATTCACAACCAAAACCGGAATGCGTATTTTATCCAAAAAATAAAGCGAACTATTCTGTTCATAATAATCCTCCGCATCTTTAAAACCATGCAGCGGACCCGTAATTACATCATCAAAATCTTTCAAACTCCTAATGTTTGCCAACATACCAGCCGTAATATCGTGAGGATATAATGCCGACTTTTCGGTGACTTTTTTTATGAGAGTTTGTAAAAATCGATGTGTGTAGATGCGGTTTTCCCGGCGAGCCAACTTCCGACTACTGCTGGAAAGGTGTAAAGGTACAGAAAATGCGACAGCTTTTCGAATGAATTGAGGAGGATTTTCTCCTTGCTCACCCAACCATTTTAGGGTTAAGTTTCCACCCAATGAGAATCCAGCCAGTGAAATTTGATTTGCTCCCCTTTGGCTTGCCTGTCTTATAATAAAATCTAAATCATCCGTCGCGCCGCTATGGTAAAAACGTAACGCTCTATTTAATTCTCCGGAGCAACTTCTGTAATTCCAAGCCAGAATATTATATCCCTCGCTTTGCATCATGTGAATAAGTCCTTTCACATAGTGCCTGTCACTACTTCCTTCTAAACCATGTGAAATGATTAGGAGAGGTGTTTTGTCAATATCCCCCTGATTTAAATACCAATCCACATCTAAAAAATCACCATCATCCGTATTCAAGCGCGCTCTGATCGGCTGATGTGGTAAGACCACATGTCGAAAAAGCGCAGGATAGATGCTTTGAGTATGACCCTCGGGCAACCAAAAAGGCGATTTAATCGGATTTTTAATGGGTATTACTGGCACAGCATTAGATAAAAAAGTCAGGAATTAATTGGTCTTCACGCGTCGCAGGATTTACTCGGTATGCGTCAAAATTTACGATCCCCTCTTCCCTCAATACTTCCTCGTCGATATAAAAATGACCACTGACCGTATGAGCATCCCGATTTAAAATCACGGCGGCAGCATCAGCCATGATACTCGCTTTTCTTCCTAATTGCATCATGTCCGCATTTCCAATCGCAAATTCGATCGCCGCAGTGGCAATAATTGTTTTAGGCCAAAGTGCATTAAAGGCAACTTTCCCCTTAAACTCAGCGGCCATCCCCAACGTGCACAAGGACATCCCAAATTTAGCCATGGAATAAGCTACATGATTTTCAAACCAGCGTGCCTCCACATTTAAAGGGGGCGAAAGGGTTAACACATGAGGATTTTCTGATTTCAATAAATAAGGCAAACAAGCCTGCGCACACAAAAATGTTCCTCGGGCATTTACTTGATGCATTAAATCATATTTTTTCATTTCGGTGCGCAGCGTTCCTGTCAACTGTATCGCCGAGGCGTTATTGATCAAAATGTCAATCCCGCCAAAGGTTTTCACCGCTTTTTGGACTGCTGACAAAACCTGATTTTCGTCACGAATGTCTACAATGCAAGGCAAAGCCTTACCTCCCAAGGCTTCAATTTCTGAGGCAGCACTATAAATGGTCCCCGCTAATTTTGGATGTGGCTCAGCCGTTTTTGCGGCAATTACTATATTAGCACCTTCTGAAGCTAGCTTTTTGGCTATCTCTAACCCGATTCCTCTGGAAGCGCCTGTGATGAAAACAGTTTTATTTTTAAACATTTTAGCTGATTTTTTATTTATCAATAAAATTACGATTTTCTTCTAAAGAAGGATACAAATTAAATATTTGCATTGTACTTTTGTAAATTAATTTTACGATTCCATCAGAATGATTATACCATTTAAGTCAGTTAGTATTTCTCACCGTACCGCACCACTCACAATCCGTGAAATGGTCGCTTTGAATGAGGAAGAAAGCAAGGCGTTTGCGATCAAGTGCAAAGACCTTTTTGGCCTAAATGAATTATTAATTGTGTCCACCTGTAATCGTACTGAGTTATATTATACAACCCAGGCAAACATTTCAGAGGATTTAGTCAAAGCCCTTTTAATTGAAAAAGGAATTGAAATAACCTCGGAATTCCTAAACTACTTCAAGCACCTGAATGAAACAGAGGATTCATTAAGGCACCTTTTTGAAGTAGCCACGGGGTTACAATCTAAAGTAGTGGGTGATTTACAAATCCCAAATCAGATTAAAAAAGCGTATCAATTAGCCGCAGATTTAAATTTAGCAGGACCTTATTTGCATCGCTTGATGCATACTATATTTTATTCCAATAAGCGAGTAGCCCAAGAAACTTCCTTTAGAGATGGGGCAGCTTCTGTTTCTTATGCGACAGTAGCCCTGGCAGAAGAGCTTTCTCAAGCGATTCCACAGCCTAAAGTTTTGATTTTGGGTTTAGGTGAAATCGGCTTAGATGTTTGCAAGAACATGGAAGAAAAGGATTTTGCTGAATTCACGATCATGAATCGTACACAAGAAAAAGCAGAGAAAATAGCCCAGGGAATGCCTTTCCGAGTGGCGCCTTTTGCTGATTTATGGGAAGAAATTTCAAAAGCAGACATCATCATTTCATCGGTTCGAACGGAAAGCCCAATCATTACCCTAGATGAAATAAAAAAACTTCAAGTACTTTCCTTTAAATACTTTATCGACTTATCGGTGCCCAGAAGTATCGAAGATGGAATTGAAAAGAATCCCGGAATCTTACTGTATAACATTGACTCCTTAAAAGAAAGAGCGGATGAAGCTTTAGCTACCCGAATGGCCTCTGTGCCAGATGTTCGCGTAATCATCGAGGAAAGCATCGTTAGTTTCAATGATTGGTCTAAGGAAATGGAAGTTTCCCCTACGATCCACAAATTAAAAAGTGCCCTTGAAAGCATTAGAAAGGAAGAAATCAACCGACATATCAAAGGATTGAATAAGGACGAAATCGAAAAGCTGGAGAAAATCACCGCTAATTTGGTCCAAAAAATCATGAAGCAACCTATCCTTCACTTAAAAGCGGCTTGCAAAAGAGGTGAATCGGAGAAAATGGTTGATATTTTGAACGAACTGTTCAATTTAGAACATATTGAAGAATTCGAATCTTAATTTTTCCCCTGCATGGACAGCAAGGTTTTAAACCAATTGGCCCGTTATTGCGCCTATCAAGAACGCTGCATCTCCGAAATCAAACAAAAAATGAGAGACTTGCTGGTGGGCGAGTCAGACTTCGCCAACTACCTAGCCTGGCTTTCCGAAAATAATTATTTGAATGAAGCTCGGTTTGTCGAGCTATATGTCCGATCAAAATTCAATCAAAAACATTGGGGTCGAAATAAAATAATGTTTGAATTGAAAAAAAGAGGGATTCCCGAATCAATGCTTAGTAACGCGTGGAATGACTTAGATGAAGCTGATTACATTGACCAATTGACAAAAATATTGCACAAGAAAAAGTCGGAAATAAAGACAGGGACAAGCCAACAAAAATACCAGAAGTGTTATGCTTTTGCACTTTCAAAAGGATACGAGTCAAATCTAATTGTGACTCACTTAAAAGGCCTTTTTTGATTTTATTTGCTTAAAAACATTTTTTTTATACCTTTGGGGCATGAATTTTGAAAACAAAACTTATTACATCGGATATTATTACGCAGGGTATTTCCATTGCGCATAGCCGGTTACATAGGTTTTGAATATAACTTACTAACAACCGGCCCATCGTCGGTTTTTTTGTTTTATGAGCTTACATATATCCACAGCATCTAGGTTAAATACCGTTGAAGAATACTATTTTTCAACCAAATTAAAACAGATAGCCCAATTTAAAGCAGAAGGAATACCAGTCATTAATATTGGCATTGGTAGTCCCGATTTAGCGCCTTCGCAAAAAACGATTGACGCCCTAACCGCTGCTGCAGCCAATCCAGATCACCATGCCTACCAAGGATACCAAGGAATACCGGCTTTAAGGAAAGCTTTTGCAGATTTTTATGCCACTCATTACCAGGTAAAATTAAATTCCGCTTCAGAAGTTCTTCCTTTAATGGGATCCAAAGAGGGAATTATGCACATCGCCATGGCTTATTTAGAAGCTGGGGACGAAACACTGATTCCAAATCCAGGATATCCCACGTATCAAGCGGCCTGTTCGTTGGCGGGAGCAACAGTTGTACCCTACGAATTATCCGAAAAAACGGGTTGGCTTCCTGATTTAGACGCGCTTGAAGCAAGGGACTTATCCAAAGTAAAAATCATGTGGGTGAATTATCCACACATGCCCACGGGAGCAATAGCGAATCATGCATTTTTTGCACGATTGAAAAATTTTGCGGAAAAGCATTCCATATTAATCGTGAATGATAACCCATATAGTTTTATCTTAAATGATGAACCGATATCGATGCTCGCCATTCCTGGAATGATGGACGTAGGCATTGAATTAAATTCTTTATCTAAATCCCACAATATGGCGGGTTGGAGAATCGGCGCATTATTAGGCCAATCGGATTTTCTAAACCCTGTGTTAAAATTTAAATCCAACATGGATTCAGGCATGTTTTTGCCTTTACAATTAGCAGCAGTAGAAGCTCTTTCGGCAGATATCAATTGGTTTAAACATCAAAATACCATTTATAAGACGCGCCAAAAACTGGTTTTTGAACTGCTCGATTTATTAGGATGTACCTATGACCAAGCGCAATCAGGTATGTTTGTATGGGCTAAAACACCTAACAATTTTAGCTCAGGCTATGCATTATCGGATCAAATATTAATCGAAAATGCAGTCTTTATAACTCCTGGAGGAATATTTGGATCCCAAGGAAATGAGTATATCCGTATATCTTTATGTGCCAAAGAAGAAATTTTTAAAGAAGTCATTCAGCGCATTAAATCAAAATCAAATGGAATCTAAACAAAAGGTAGGCATTATCGGGATTGGGTTAATTGGCGGTTCCATCGCATTAGGACTTCGCGAAAGTGGATGGGCTTCTGAAATCATCGGAATTGACACCAATCCTGAGCACCAATCAAAGGCCCTTTCGCTCCGATTAGTTGACCGAGTAATGACTTGGGAAAATGCATTAAATGAAGTAGATATTTTCATCACTTCAACGCCCGTTGATGTCCTAGTTCACATCATCCCTCAAATTTTGGACCACTTAAAACCTCATCAGTTGATCATCGAAGTAGGTTCCACCAAAACCCCTGTTTATGAGGCCTTAAAAAATCATCCAAAACGCGCCCAATTCGTATCGACACACCCGATGGCGGGTACCGAATTTTCTGGCCCTGAAGCGGCAGTTCTAGGACTTTTTAAAAGTAAAACTTGCGTCATTTGCGATAAAGAGTTAAGCTCAGCATCCGCCATTCAAATCATCGAAGACCTATATACCCATGGCCTTCAGATGCAATTGATTTACATGGATTCCATCGGCCACGATGTTCATACAGCCTATATTTCACATATTTCTCATATCTGTTCTTTTGCCCTAGCAAATACCGTTTTGGAAAAAGAAAAGGATGAAAAAAGAATTTTTGAGCTAGCGTCCACAGGTTTTGAGTCGACTGTCCGATTAGCCAAATCTTCCCCAGAAACCTGGAGCCAGATTTTTCACCAAAACCAGGAAAATTTATTAGATGTGTTGGATGAATATATCAACACGCTGCTTAAATACAAAGGCTTGATGCTCGCTGGAAGTTATGACAAACTCAAAGATGAGTTAAGCAAAGCCAATGACATAGGTAGAATCCTAAATAATAAAAACAAATAAGGCCTTTGGTGAATTTCCAAAAGCCTTATTTGAATTTGTACTTTAAAATATTTATTTACGCTTCTTTTTAAACGTGCAATCGCTCGGTTTTGATTTAATAAAATAAGATTTATAATTCAAGGCTAATGGATCCATACAGCCTTCTAAATTTAGAATTTCTATATTTTTAAACTCGACAGGATGACTTTCACTTTGTAGGGAGATGTAACCTTCGGTCAACAACTGTCCCTTAGTCCCAAAAACAACTTCTTGGCCACTCACATTACCTCCACCAATTTGAGGCTTTTGATACGATAAAACAGATTGCCCATTGATCATGTGCTGCACTAATGAATCGCCCAACACATATACTTCCGCTTGCACCCATTGATCGCCATGGTAAGTTTCTGAAGTGGAATTGATGCAATGCGGAGTAAATAATTTCCCATTCATTTCCACATTTGTTCCCGGCGTACATAAATTACACGTGGTACGTTTATCCTTTCCGTTGCCACCTAATAATTGGACTTCGATCGAAACTGGAAAATCCTGGTTTTTCCCCATCGTTTGCGGAGCCTGGCCATGAATCATAATTCCACTATTTCGCGTGGCCCAACCAGGCCCATTGATTGCCTGATCACCTACAAATCGGTAGTTCAAACGTATGCGGTAATAGCTAAACTTGTCTTTGTAAAAAATGTGCCCAAATCGCTCATTGAAAGAGTCATAAGCGTCATACCTCACGACTAGTTTGCCATCTTCTACTCGAAAAGTATTTCCAAAGTTTTCGCCAGAAGCATAGTTTCTGATTTTAGGCGTCCAACCCGTCAAATCCTTTCCATTAAACATGGAAATCCATTCTTCTTTCGAAGCTTTTTGCCCCAACAAACTAGTGGAGACAAACAATAAAAGCAAGCCTAATTTTTTCATAGTAAGTTTAGTTTTTTAAGTATATGGTTTCCTAATTTTTTTCCTTGTGATTGACCCGAAGTGATTCCATCCATAAAATGAATTCCCCCATAAAAACGTGAAATACTGGCTTCTTCAGCCGCTTGATTAAAAGATTGAAAGGGCCGAGCCTCGATGCCATATCTCGTTTCCACCGTATCCACATAAGAAAAGTTTTCTCCCATGAAATGTGTTAATATCACAGCGGCAGTTGATGAGACCGTTGAATGGCCACTCGGGTATTCAGGAAATGGAGGGGTCTGTAAAAATGGCTTCCACGTAGGATCAATTAATTTCCGGATGGCAGTTTCAGGACGGATGCGGTTGCTGTGGTATTTCTCGCGCCAACAAACCCAAAAGGCGTCTTGCATACTAACGGATAATACGGTGCGCACCAATAAACTATGCCCGAAATCCAATTTTTTCTTTGCACACGCTATAGCAGAAATACCCATCCAATGTGCGCCAGGAGAAATCTTTTTCATGGCGATTAATAAATGTCCATTGGAAGACAATGCAAACGGGTTGCAATCCCAAAAAGCAGCAATTTTTTGTTCCTCTTCTTTTTTACCTGCCAAATAAACCTGGTTTGCTAAGGTATAAAATTCTGAAGCCTGATTGCTTGAATATGCTTTAGGAGGTATTATGTCAAATTCTGAAACTTCAGATTCAGACAATGAATAATTCCTGATTTTAGAAAAGTAAGGCTCAACGGCCGGAAAGTAGCCCGGGGGAGTTGGATACCAATATCCTTCTTTCTTATCTGGAGTGTATCGCGGAAAGTTAGACAAGGTATTATATCGGTCGGCCTTTGCGTATCCTAAAATATTTTTGGCGACTAATGCACCAATGGCCTTAGAATTTTGGATCACCTCAGAAGATAAGCCAATCGATTTGCAAGAGTCTAAATAGTTACTTTCCCAAAGTTCCATCCGCTTTCCTGAAGGCTGAATTTTCTTGGAAACTTCCATCATCGCAATAATCGCCGCTAAATTAGGGTCCGAATGCGTAAAATCGATTTTCTCAAACGTTGGAAATCCATTCAAATATTCCGAAATACGAGGTAGGGTGGAGTCATGGGCCGAAATAACCTGATATCCTGCCAAGCAAGTATAGGAGAAAAACCGCATGGCCAATGGGGGATTTGTGACATCATGAATCATCAACTCCGTCATTTCTCCCAGCACTTTATCAATCTCACGACCCGAAAATTCTACTTTTTTATTTTCTGTTTTGCAAGAAAAAATAGCGCATAAACCTATCGCAATAATTAAAATTTTCCGCTTCATTTCTGTAATTTATAAGACTCCACACCGAAAGAATTAATGCCAAAAAACCATTGATCGTCAACTTTCAACATCGATCTCACATCCCCTTTCAGCCAAAAACCGCTTTTGCGCTGAGATACCAAATTAAAATTCAATTGGCCATCCCCCAGCAACAAAAGTCCATAATTAGCATCCATTTTCCCGATCCGCAATTTGGCATGATTCATATTCCCAGCCATAACTATGTCCAAATGACCGTCTGCATTCACATCTGCGATTTGAAAAGCAAAAATGGGTGAAGACTGCACGATAGAAGGTAAAGATTTAGACTCGTATTTCCCTCCAGCATTTAAACTAAATAATGATGTTTTTAATTCCGTGGCTTGGTAAATTTTAGCATCCTTAAGTTCATCCTCTGTAAATATATCAGTGAGCTTTGCCTCCGCAAAACTTTGATAATCTGTAAATCGAGGACGCATCATTGAAATCTGTTCTAATAATTCATCCCTTGTTAAAAAAGGAACTTTTATACCCTTGACATAGGTAGTCAAAATGGGCTCAATGGACCCATTGGAGTCAAAATCTTTCACATATAACTCCATAGGTTCTGACACAGAAGCCTTGTATTGGGAGTTTAATCCTTGGTTCCCAACCAGTATCTCAAGCTTCCCATCCTTATTCAAATCTTCAATCACTAGCGTATTCCATAAACCAGCAGGTGATTCATCGAAAAATGCCTTCGTGACATTTATAGATTTACTTTTGTCAAAATTGAAAATTTGCAAAGGCATAAACTCTCCTATAATGACTAATTCAGGTTTACGATCGCCATTTAAATCCTTAAACTCGGCATCAGTAACCATCCCAATCGATTGAATTTCAGGATAATTTTTACTTACGTCTAGAAATCTTCCATTCCCTTGATTTAATAATAAATGACTCTGAGGAATAACAGGATATTGACCAGGAATGACGCGCCCCCCCACAAAAAAATCAGGTAATTTATCGCCATTTAAATCAATCTGAGTGACACATGAATGAGAACCAGCAGGTAGAGGTAATTTGTTTTTGGATAAAGAAAAATTACCCTTTCCATCGTTTATAAAAATCCGATCTTGCAAATAAGTAGACGTAGGTTCCAAATTAGCATAACCGCCTCTGGCAACATATAAATCGACATCTCCATCTAAATCTATGTCAACAAACAAAGCACCTGAATCTTCAAATCCCTCAGAGCCAGAAAAACCAACAGACTTGAATTGTCCTCCTTTTTGTTGGATAAATAAATGAGCTGGGTTCCCTTGTGAAGCTCCTACAAAAATATCGGAAAGACCGTCCTTATTGACATCGGAAGATTTTAAAACGGGCCCGACAAATGACAGTGGATTGACCAGTTGAGTTTGTCGTTTAAAGTCATTCACCGGATTAGCGCCAGGTGTTAGAATTAGTGCTGCAGCTCGAGCAAAAAACGATTTATTTTCAAGTTCTTTCGTCTGAATTAGCTTAGCATCTTTCTCAAAAAATGAAATATTTTTAACTTCTTTAAATCCTTTAAGCGTTTGAGATTTACCCGAATTCCAACGCACTTGAACCGAATCAATCTTGGCCAAACTACCTAATCCTATGTGCAGTCGTGGGCTCATACTGGATTGATATCCTCGATACATATTGGCATAAACAACTTGGGCTTGGCCATTTTGAAAGACGCTTACGCTGGCACCGGCACCTTGAGTATTTTCACCTAGACCATGCAAGTCAACCGAAATAGACTTGTTTTCTTTATAAACTTCGTTGCTTTTATTCTCATAAATCGAAGCCGGCTTATTGATATTATTGACAATCAGCTCCAAATCTCCATCGCCATCTAAATCTGCATACGCCGCCCCATTGCTATTGGTTGGCATTTCTAAACCCCAATCGGCCGTTACATTTTTAAAAGTCGCATCCTTTTTATTTTTAAAAATATAATTGGACACATTGGACGCAGGCATTTTTTGCACAAGTTCCAAGACATTCTCTCTTTGAATCGAATTTTGATTATTTTGAACGTAATCTCCCATGTACTTCAGGAAATCTAAATTGGTATAATCTCTTAAATATCCGTTGGACACAAAAAGATCTTTCCAGCCATCATTATCGTAGTCGGCGAACAGCGCACTCCAACTCCAGTCCGTATTGGATATTCCGGCCAATTGGCCCACCTCGGAAAACATCGTGTTACCAGAAGCATTATTTCCAAGATTCAGCTGAAGCATATTGCGCATGATTTGATGCCCAAAACCTACCTTTAAATTGAAATCATACTTCTCATAATTATCGGGAGACATCAACAGCTTTTGCCTTAAGTTATCTTCGGGCAACATATCTAAGGTAAAAATATCGGGTAGTAGATCGTTATTGACATCAGCGATATCATTCCCCATCGAAAAGTGAGATATATGACCGATGCTTGAATTAATTGTGTTGACGAATGATTTACCTGCTTGATTGATATATAAATAATCGGGAATGGTATAATCGTTAGAGACATAAAAATCGGGCCAACCGTCTTGATTGACATCTGATATACCCACGGCTAGGCCGTAAGAAAGTGTGGAACTCTGAATTCCTAAAGCTTTTGTTTGATTGATGAATTTTCCTCCTTTGCCAGGATTGACAAAAAACTGTATACCTGAATTTTCATCGGGTTTATTTAATAAATCGGCGGTACTAGAATCATCCAAAACTGGCAATGATTTTGGATTGTGGTTGACTAAAATCATGTCAAGATCTTGATCTCGATCATAGTCGAAAAATACAGCATGCGTACTATTGGAAGGGCTATCTAAGCCATAGCGGGCGGCCTCATCTTTAAATAAAGGAATGCCAGCAGCATCATTCCCTTGATTGATAAACAATTGATTTCTTTTTTTATCCGGCGGTAAATTCCCAGAATAACATAGGTAAATGTCTAATTTATGATCTCCATTTATATCCACAAAGCTAACGCCAGTCTTCCAGGGACCTGGTCGGCCCGTCACGCCAGCCTGCTGGGCCACCTCCTTAAATTTCAAATTACCTTCGTTAATATATAAATGATTAGCCTCCATGTTGCTCGAGAAGTACATGTCTTCTTTCCCATCCCCATTGAGGTCACCGGTAGCGACACCGCCCCCATTGTAAAAATATTCATACATGAGGACATTGGTATTTAAACCTTCCTGAATGTTATTTTGAAAATTAACTTGGGTTTTCTCCGGACTTAATAAGGAGAACAATTGAGGTTCGGAAGCCTCCACAGATTCTTTGGTTTTTTTGCATCCAAAAAGAAACAATAAAGAAAATAATAGGTAGTATTTTGGCACGAAATATTTTTATGCTAAAAATAAAAAAAGGAAATGGGAAAGTCGTTAAACTTTCCCATTTCCTTTAAAATTAATTTGGATTAATATCCAGGATTCTGAACCAAATTTTTGTTACGGTTCATTTCATCGCGGTGGATAGGTAAGAAATACATCTTATCTGCCCAAGCGCGGTTTTCTTTACCTGGATCCATTGGAACTACTTTATATTGATAATCGTAGCTAGTAGGATCATATCGATAAAGCGTAACCGTTTTTCCTGGCTTCAAAGTACCAATCACGTTAATGATTTGAACTTTATTACCTAAGGTAGAACCTGCAATCATCCAACGACGAGCGTCATGATATCTTTGCTCTTCGAAAGCCATTTCGATACGACGCTCATTGCGATATCGATCACGTAAAGCATTTCCACTTTCAGTAACCGCTGGCATACCTGAACGGAAACGTATTTTGTTCAACCAAGCACGAGCTTCAGCATCTTCACCTAACGCAATACAAGCCTCCACATAATTCAACACTGCTTCAGTATAGCGGAAGAAAGGCCAAGGAATTTGTTGCCATGTATTTTGATCAATAATCGCAGGATTTGGATCCGTAAATTTACGGAAATAATATCCCGTATAACTTCCATTCCAATCTTCGATGGAACTTTTACGCGTATCTAATCCAAAGTAAGCTACCTTACTTGAACCCGACATTATTTCATACTGTCCTGTTTGAATTTGATTGAATGGATCTTTTGGAGCTGCACTCGCCGAACGAGGCTTCCAAGCAGAACCATCATACATCAGCGTAGCATAAAAACGAGGATCGCGATTTACGTATGGAGCAGCTGAATGATCCGCATTAGACCAAGAAAACTTAGTACCATCCATCATTTCATAGTCATCTACGAAATTTTGAATCGGTGCATTTCCAGCCCAGTTGTTATATCCATTAGGTCCGTTGAACAAACCGATACGTCCACCATTTTCAGCTTTGGCATTAATGAAATAACGAGCAAAAATTAATTCTTTCTCTCCACCACTTCTGGATAAAGAGTTGTTCATATAATTTGCTACTCCATCATCTTTAGATGCAGGCTCTGATAAATTCAATTTATTACCTAAACCTGGTAAATCTAATACAGCTTTAGCAGCATTTTTAGCTTTAGTCCAACGCTCAGTACGAGAACCATCCACAAAAGCAACAAATTCTGGATTTGTGTAGGCAGCCATCGCAGCAGATTTAGACTTAGCTGTACTAGCATCATATAAATCACTGGCTGCATATATTAAAATACGAGATTTTAATGCTAATGCAGCAGCTTTTGAAGCACGACCCGCGGCCATAGTTCCAGTCAATAAAGCAGCAGACTCATCACATTCCTTCTCAATAAAAGCAATACACTCCTTCATGGTGTTTCTTTTTGACATGAATTCAGTATCAGCTAATGAGAAAGACTTATCCACGATGGGAACACCTCCAAAATAGCGAACTAATTGATGGTAATAATAGGCTCTCATGAATTTAGCTTCTCCGTTCAATCGATCGACAGTAGCTTTTGGAAAAGTAGTCGCCTTTTTCAAGTTTTCTAAAGCCACGTTACAAGCACGTATACGAGTATACATATTTTGCCAGCTTAAGGTTCCGTTAATCCAACCTGGATCGGCAGGATTTGAACGTGATTCCGTAATCGTAGTAATGTTACGACCTGGATGCGTAAATGATGCCTCATCCGTTAAGGAAGCTAACATCTGCTCATCAAAACCTCCATTACCTAAACCTCCGTAGAGTTCAGTTACGAAGGCCTCCGCTAAGCTTGGATCTGTCCAAACGACAGACTCCGAAAGTTGATCTAAAGGTTTTGTATTAACAAAACTATCGTTACAGCTAGTAAAGACAGTTCCGAAAACCGATAGTGCAATGATTACATATCTTTTTTTCATTTTTTTGTCTATTTAATTATTAAAATGTTGCTGTTAAACCAAAATTGATAATCTTCGATTGTGGATAATACTGGCCTGTGGCATTGACTGTTTCGGGATCAAATACTTTCAACTTATCCCAAGTAATCATATTCAATCCATTGGTGTATAATCTACAATTTTTTAAACCAATTTTACTCAATAATGTTTCAGGAATATTGTATCCGATTTCAAAGTTCTTCAAACGAATATAATCAGAGTTACGTAACCAATAGGTATTTCCGCCAGAGAAGTATTGATCATTTCTGTTAGCAATTCGAGGATGTACACTGCTTGGGTTTTCTACTGTCCAACGGTTTTCATATATATTACTTAAATAATTACCAATATTTCCCATTTCACCCGCACTTACGTATTGCATCGCTCCTGCTGCTCCTTGGAATAAGATCGTTAAATCAAAATTCTTGTACGTCGCACCGATATTAAATCCTCCTTGGAATAATGGCAATTGAGTAAAGTCATTACGAACCATATCGTTCGGGTCGATTTTACCATCCCCATTCCAATCCTTGTATTTCATATCTCCAGGACGCAAAGTATTCACGAGAGCTTTATAGCTTATCGTTGTTGCATCGATATCCGCTTGATCCTTAAATACCCCATCATATTGGTAAGCTACATAGGTATTCATCGGTCTGCCCGTAGAACGTTGCCACTCTGGCGCGCCAGGTGCCTCATCCCAGAATAAAATCTTATTCTTAGCATAACCTCCATTTAGGCCCAAATTATATTTGAAATCACCAATTTGATTGCGATATCCTAACGTAAAGTCAAAACCTGTGTTTTCAACTTCTCCAATATTCTGAGCTGGTAAAGTCAAACCTGTAGACTGAGGAACAGAAGCGTTTTTAACCCAAAGGATATCAGTACGCTTGTTGTAGAAATAATCCATCTCAAAAGTAACCTTGTCATTAAATAATGAGCCTTCTAAACCGATATCCGAGTTAGTAGCCACCTCCCACTGAATATTAGTGTTCGGGATTTTAGTCTCAAATAAAGTTTTTGTTTCTACGTTACCAATGATGTAACTTCTAAATCCATAAGTAGATAAATACTGGTAAGTCGCAATTTGGTCATTACCCATTTGTCCCCATGAACCTCTCAACTTCAAGAAATTGATTGCAGGTAATTGGTCTTTGATGAAACTTTCTTCCGACATCACCCAGCCTAACATACCGCCTGGGAAAAATCCATAACGAGTTGCCTCAGGGAAGATATCCGAACCATCATAACGCCATAAGAATTCAGCTAAATACTTTTCTTTGAAGTTATAAGCCACACGACCAAAATAGTTCAAACGTGCACGCTCATAAGCACCTCCAGCATTATTCTTCTCTAAATCTCCTCCTGCAAATAGTTGATCTAAAGCAGGTGAAATGAAGAAACGACGATAAGCATTGAAGTTATCACCATTAATGGTTTCTCTATTCGTTCCAGCTAAAACAGTAATTCCATGCCCGCTAAATTTACGCTCATAAGTTGCAATAGCTCCTAACAAAACGTTTAATTGGTTCTCATCGCCTACTGTCAAACGAGGCTCTGCAGGTCCACGCTTACTAGCCACCAACGTTGGCGTCTTTCCATCCGCTTCAAAACCACTTCCTTTTTGATAAAGAGTCCATGGTGTCTCCCAACGCTTAGTCGCACGGAAACGCTTATCGATGGCAGCTGTACCAGATAATTTTAAACCTTGAATCCAAGGAATTTTAACATCCAACTGTCCATTCGTTTGGAAATAACTTTGCTTATCATGGTCATAACCCGTTAAGTTGGTTGTAATAACCACTGGGTTTTCACCATTTTCAATATCAGGACCCGGTAAGCCGTTTGGCCAAAATGCTTGTTCCTGAGGTTTACCTCTCATTTGCATCCTGAAAATTGCACCGGCAGGCTTAGTTGGGAATCTACGAAACTCTTCACGTCCTAAAATACCGATTGACAAATTAACATTTTCATTGATTTTGGCATCCAAATTCAAACGTAAATCGTATTGCTCAAATCCTGTTGCCGAATTTTTATAAAAAGCATCTTGATTTTGATAGCCCAATGAAGCCAAATACTTAATATTTTCACTTCCACCACTCATTTGAACATTGTGACGTGATTGAGGTGACCATGATTTCAAGGTAGATTTATACCAATCAGTATTTGGATAAAGCCAAGGATCAGAACCATCTGCATATTTTTGGATATCAGTAGGACTGTATGGCGCTTTTCTACCATTATAAACTCCTGTAGCCTTATAAGCAGCTGTTGCAGCACTCCATTGGTTTGTAGGCAATTGGTATATATCCAAATCATTTAACATACCTACATACTGAGATGAATTTGTTAATTTAGGAATGACTGTCGGATCCGCAAAACCTTGATTGAATGAGTAAGACAACTCAGGCTTTCCTGTTTTTCCTTTTTTCGTTGTAATCAAGATAACTCCATTCGCTGCACGAGCACCATAAATAGCTGCTGAGGCATCTTTCAAAACGGAGATCGTCTCAATATCAGCTGGATTAATACGGTCTAAACCTCCCGAACGATTTGGAATACCGTCAATTACGATCAAGGCATCATTGTTATTCAAGGTGTTTGCACCACGAATACGAATAGATGATCCATCATAACCTGGCTCCCCAGAACGGTTAACAGCAACAACCCCGGCCATACGACCTGCAAGTGAATTACTTAAGTTAACACTTGGCGATTTCTGTAGGTCTGATCCTTTAACCGACACAACAGAGCCAGAAACGGTAGCCTTTTTCTGAACACCGTAACCTACGACAATAACCTCAGAAAGGCTTTTTGCATCAGGGTTAAGGGACACATTGATAATGCTTTGGTTCCCTACAGTCACTTCTCTACTTTCATAACTCACAAAAGTATAAATGATTTTACTAGAACTACCAGGTACGGAAAGAGTATACTTTCCATCTACATTCGTCGTGGTTCCCTTGTTGGTCTCCTTAACGATGATGTTTACTCCGATCAAGGCCTCGCCTTTCTCATCGGTCACCTTACCTGTAATAGTTTGATTTTGACCAAATGCCACCCATGAACTGGAGAGCAGAAAGGCCAGCAAGTACAGTAACTTGCTACGGTAAAAGTTTGATTTCATAAAATGGTTTTTAAAGGTTTAATCAACATAATGATTAATTATGTCGATTTTAATAGAGACGAAGATAGATAGGCTTTATTTTTAAAAAAAACTTTTTTTTGAAATAAATTATGTTTTGGCGCATTTAAGGCGCTTTTTGTCTAAAATAATAACTTCTGTATACTTGGATAATCCAACATATTTGCTGATTTATTGGTACAAAAACTTTAAATAATACTATAAAATGAAAAGTCATTCCTAATGGTAAAAAAAAACCGATGTAGCACAAAAAATATGGCTACATCGGTTAAAGTTCAATCCCGTAAACAAAATATAGAGGCCCTTTTCCTAATTTCCTCTCGGCGCTCTAAAAATAGTAGGCCTCCAAATATTATTTTTACTATTGATGTCAGGGAAGACATGGTCGGGATCAATCGTCACCGACTTGATCGGGATGTTAGTTGACGTTCTAAAGGTCCAAGAACTTCCTCTTTGCCATATTTCCACTGGAAAAGTAAATCTTTCCTTGGCTCCACTAACTAATTCCACATCAACCACAGCCGGCATCGCCATCTTTTCCATATTTTCAATGGTAATTAAAGCGCCTTTTGCTGGATCTTGTTCGATGTAATCCACATCCTTCACCGATTGATCTAGACGCCATAATTCGTAAAACCAGGACTTCCAGAACCAACCCAAATCCTCACCCGCTCCATCTTCCATTGCTTTAAAGAAGTCTAATGGCGTTGGGTGTTTAAAAGCCCAGTGCTTGATATAATTCTTAAACGCATAATCAAATCGATCCGCCCCTAAAATATTTTCTCGTAAAATTCGTAATCCGATGCCTGGTTTGTTATAAGCTTCCCAACCTAAATTCATGGGCTGAATGACATCAGGAATCGAAATGATGGGATCCGCATATTCACGGAACATTCTCGGTGCTATTTGATGCATATCCATTTTTTGACTTTTGAACTCTCCTTTATTGAAGGCGTCCATGGAATAAAAATTAATGAATGTATTGAAACCTTCGTCCATCCAAGGAAACTTGCGCTCATTCGAACCTACAATCATTGGAAACCAGTTGTGCCCAAACTCATGATCTGTAACTCCCATCAGCGCGCGAGTTTGATCCCGGTAGCCACAAAAGATAATCCCTGGATATTCCATACCTGAAACGATACCTGCCACATTGGTCGCTACCGGATAGGTATATTCGTAAAGCCAATTCGAGTAATATTCAATCGATGCTTTCACATATTCCGTCGAGCGTCCCCAAGCATTTTGCCCGTTGGACTCCACCGGATAAACAGAAACAGCCATGGATTTTTTACCACTTGGCAAATTGATCCTTGACGCATCTAAAATGAATGATTTTGAAGTTGCAAAAGCCACATCACGGGCATTTAAACATTTAAATTTCCAGGTCAATCGGTCTTTTGCAGGTCTCGAAGCAGGATTTAATACTTCCTCCGCTGAACGAATCACCACTGTCGTTTCAGATTGTGCCGCCAAAGCCCATTTTTTCACTTGGTCTGCCGTATAAACCTCCGTAGGATTAACAAGTTCTCCAGACCCAACTACGATATGTGAAGCTGGTACATTAATGGAATACTCAAAATTTCCATATTCCAAATAAAATTCACCCGCGCCTAAATAAGGTAGAACATTCCAACCTTCGATATCGTCATATACACACATCCTTGGAAACCATTGGGCCACCGTGAAAATAGCGCCATTTTTGGTTTCTTGAATACCCATTCGATCATGGCCATTCGCCGGAGACTTAAAGGAATAAACGATTTTAATTTTGGCTACACCCACTTTTTCAGCCATGGGTTGAGTCAAACGAATTTGCATGCGCGTATCTTCCACCACATAATTTGCTGCTTTGCCATCCACCGTCACACTCTCTATTTGATATCCTCCCTCAAAACCTATATTTCCAAATCTACCTCCAGAAACCGGAGTGGTTTTGCCTCCACGTGATTTGGTCGAAAATGAATTTTGATCTAATTGCAACCATAAAAAAGGCAATTTATCCGGCGAATTATTTTTATATGTCATCTCCACCTCACCCGAAATTTTACGCGCTTCTTCATCTAAAGATGCGGATATTTTATAGTCTACCGAGTTTTGCCAATACGTTGGCCCCGGGATACCAGAACCCGAACGAGCTGAGGATGCTGGTCCATAATTCCAAAGTGGATGAAATAATTCGTAGGCATTATACGTCGACTTGGTCTGACCAAAAGTTGAGAATGCCGCAAAAAGCAAAATGACTAATGTGTTTTTTAACATTTTAAAGGGTGTTTTTATAAAAATCTATTAAAATATAGTTAATATTTCTTCGTCCAATAAACGCTTAGATAAACCTAAAGTCTTAGGAACCTCATAATGGAAGAAAAACTTCATCGTATGAATTTTATCTTGGTAAAAAGCGAGTTCGTCAGCGCTCAACCCTCCCGCATTAATAGCCGCAGCGGCTACATTTCCTTGTTTTAGCCATTGCCATGCCACCGTTACGTTACCAAACAATTCCATATAAAGGGTGGAATCCGCCAAATAAATGTCAAATTTCCCTTGCATCGCGATGCCTAATTTGTGCATCGTGACCTTGGTCAAATTGGCCACTTCTTCTTCTAGAAGACCCGCATATTTAGCCACTAAATCAGAAGATTTACCTGATTCAATATCCTTCGCAATCCATTTTCCTAGGGTTTGAAGCGCCTGTCCATTGTTAGAAGGGATGCCTCTGCCCAACAAAGTAAGACCGTGAATTCCGGTGGTTCCTTCATATATAGACATAATCCGCACGTCTCTAGCCATTTGTTCCAAAGGAAAATCTTCGGTATATCCATAACCTCCTAACACTTGAAGTCCTTGGTTAACCGCTAATGTTCCCATTTCAGCCGGATATGTTTTTGCGACGGTCGTCATCAAGTCTAATAACAATTGAGCCTCATCTTTTTCCTCCCCTTCCGCGCACTTCGTTAAATCATCCCAAAGAAGGCATTGGAAAAGTAATCCCATGGATCCTTCGACAATCGCTTTTTGGAAATACAACATACGCTGTACATCAGGATGATTTTTAATTAAAGTAGGTGGGGTATTGGGATCTTTATTGGTCAATAAACGACCCTGAGATCTTTCATTTGCATATTGCTTCGAGAAATGATACGCGGCAGAAGCAATATATGCCCCGCCCATACCTACACCGATTCGAGCCTCATTCATCATCTGAAACATGTACTTAAGACCTTTGTTAGGCTCGCCTACTAAATAACCAATCGACGCACCCTTATCACCAAAAGATAAATGAAGTGCGGGTGTCGCTTTTTGGCCCATTTTATGATAAACCCCTAAAGAGACCACTTCATTTTGAACCCATTGACCATTTTCCATTCGCTTTTTGGGTACTACTAATAGAGAAATTCCCTTCGTACCTGCAGGAGCACCTTCTAATCTGGCTAGAACTAAGTGTATAATATTTTCAGAGAAGTGATTATCCCCTCCTGAAATGAATATTTTTTGACCTTTAATGGCATAAGTCCCATCGCCTAAATCTTTGGCTGAAGTGGACACGTCGTTCAACGAGCTTCCTGCTTGGGGTTCAGTTAAACACATCGTTCCTGTCCATTTTCCAGAAAGCATATTAGGAACAAATGTATCCGCTAGTTCTTTGGAACCAAATGACGCAATTAAATGCGCCGCGCCATGCGATAAACCTGTGAACATCACCACTGAATTATGAGCCGCACCACGGATAAATTCATGTGCACCGCCGACTAAGGATGGAAGCTGTTGGCCCCCATGCTCAAAATCAAAAGTGACACCGATCATTCCTGATTCACCCATCTCCTTCACATAAGGTTCGACTCCTGGATGTACATGTACCACGCCGTCCACTAATTCAGCTGCCTTTCTATCAGAATCTACGTAAATGGGTCGCAAATATTTCTCGGCAATTAAATCGGCAGAATCCAATAACATGTCAAACATGTCAGGCGTATAATCTGCAAAGCGAGGATATTTACATAGGGAAGCACTATCAAAAACCTCCTTTAAAAGGAAGTCGAGGTTCCGACGATCGTATTCTTTAGCCATATTTTTAAGTATTTGAAACAAATTTGCAGAGAAAAAATATATTATGCAAGCATACTATATTTTTGTTGATTGATATCATAATTTATTTACATTATAGACACATTGACCCCATGAAATCATTATAGTAATGGATCATAGCCACTGCCGCCCCAGGGATGGCAACTGGAAATTCGACGAATCGCCATTCGAAATCCTTTAAAAAAGCCGTATTTCAATAGCGCTTGTTTTGAGTATTCAGAGCAAGTCGGTTGGTACCGACAGGAATTAGGCAAAAAAGGAGATATCATTCCTTGGTACATGCGTATTAAACCCAAAAAGATTAATTTTAATATCGTGCCCAATTTTTTCTCTTGAAATGATTCGCTTCCTTTTATTTATCAATTAAAAGAGGCGAAGATTTGATATAAACGCTAATTTAAATAAATTGCCTTAAATATTTTCCAACCAATATGCCGAAAATTGCTAATAGTTCTAAACTAATACTCATTTTATCGACCTTTATCTTAATTGGCCTATTAGTAAGTTCCCATCAAACTAGGAGTTTCTTTCATTCAAAAACAAAAATAGAGTTAAAGAATGACAGCCTTAGCCTTCTTTTTGACCCCAAAATAGCAGAACTAAAATCCATTAAACTGGATACTTTTTTCAAAAAACTCCAACAAAACACCGGCTTCAACGGCGCAGTATTAATTTCCCAGTACGGAAAAGTCATTTACAATAAATCGTTTGGCTATGCCAACTATTTCACCAAATCACCAATCAATAACCACACGCATTTTCAATTGGCCTCCGTGTCCAAGCAATTTACCGCCGTGGCCATCATGCAATTGAAGGAAAAGAATTTGCTTGGCTACGACGATCCTATTTACAAGCACATTCAAGGTTTTCCATACGATTCTAGCTTAACCATTCGAAGTTTATTGACTCATCGTTCTGGCCTTTCAGATTATGCTTATAACATGGATAAAATGTATGATAAGAAAGTTCCGCTGACCAATCAAAAGGTAGTGGAAATGATGATCCGACTAAAACCCCATATTGATTATAGGCCTAACGCGCGCTTCAGCTACAACAACACGAACTATATGTTACTAGCGTATATCGTTGAAAAATTGAGCGGTGAAAATTTCAGAATCTACGTAAAGAAAAATATTTTCGAGCCGGCAGGCATGAAGGAAACATTTATCTACGATCCATTGCATCCAGAAATGCTAAAAACTGCCGCTACAGGATATGTGCCAAGACGTGGGGGACCAGCCGTTTCTGACTTCAATCACTTAGATGGAGTAACGGGCGATAAAGGTATTTACTCGACCGTTGAAGATCTGCATCTTTGGGACAGCGCATTAAATGAAGAAAAATTAGTCAAATCAAGCACTTTGGAAGAAGCCTTTACGCCCCAACATACCATTCCGACTACCCTTCCGAAAAACTATGGATTTGGTTGGCGACTTACGCAACTCGATAATGGCGAGTGGCTTACCTACCACACGGGATGGTGGCATGGGTTTAAAAATTACTATCTTCACAATCCAAAAGACAATTCATCCATTATCATTTTGGGTAATATGGCTGGACATTCTTTGGGAAGAGTTAACGTCGTTCAATCCATTTTATACCCAGAAAAAGCAAATTTATTTATGAAAGGGGAAGCACTTCCCTCCGAATTCACCTCTGGCAACTAATTCAATACCTTATGAAAAAATTCATCTTATTTACAATCGCATGGTCTTGCTTCAGTATATCAAGCTTTGCTCAAACAGATGATGACGCGATCAAATCGATCATCAACACCTATTTCGACGGATTCACCAAAGGCGATTCGGCAAGCTTAAATAAAGCATTTTATGCGGGTGCTTTATTAAGAAACCTAAATACAGCTACGGGAAGGGTTCAAGACTCTCCCGTAAAAACCTTTATAAGCAAAATGCCCGCGGGTGGAGTTAAGGCAACAGGAAAATTAATTTCCTATTCGTACGCCGGAACCTCTGGAGTGGCGACTGTGGAGTTGCAGTTTGCCGACTTCAAATACATTGATTTATTAAGTTTATTGAAAATAAATGATCAATGGAAAATTGTTTGTAGGGTCTACAGCCGAGTGGAATCGGATGTCCAATTGAAAGGATCTGCTGCCTCAGAAGCGGCAGCCACCCCTGCAAAAAAGAATTCCGCGAATGCCAAACCAAAAAAGAATGACGGTTGGTAAAACTTAGCTTAAAATTCTACTTCAATTTAAATATAAAAGGGAGGTCTTCATATGAAGACCTCCCTTTTATATAAGCTCATCTAAAATTCTTACCAGTAGATAGGACCCTTGCCTAAATATTTTTCAGCAATAGGCATATAATAAGACTTTAATTCTTCGAAATTAGGGACCACAGGAGATTTCGTATATAAATCATACTGATTGAAATCCTTAATCCAATCTAAATATTGCGCATCCTTTTCATTTAATAATGCTTGATAACTTCCACCAGTATGCCATGGATAAAACGAATGAAAACGAATCATCGCCATGCCCGCCTCTGGGATCGTATTCGTAGGATGGTTTTTCAATACTTGGTATAAATATTCATCATGCCCCCAGGCTAATTCTAAATTATCTAACCCACAACCCGGATTGTAAATACCTAATTCTGAATTATAGCGATCGACCAACATATCTGGGTTTTCCTGATTGAATTCTGGATACACACAAGTGTCAGGTAATTTGCAACCGACAACAAATACATCGCCAACTAATCCCCATTGCTCTGCTTGACTCGTTCCGTCCTCATCAGAACCAAACAAATACATGGCTTTTCCTAAATCATGAATCAAACCTACCAATTGCATCCAATCTGGACGACCATCTTGGCGAATTCCTTCTGCAGATTGCAATAAGTGAATAATGTTAGGGAGATTTAAATCAGGGTCGCTCACGTCAATTAATGCGTTTAAACGATCCATCATATCCCATAAATCCATTGGACGTTCAAAAGTCAAATACTTTTTTTTCATCCGTTGAACATAATCATACGTCTGACGCGTACGCATCTTATAATAATGATCCTTTACGGCCGCAGTAATATCGCCTTGCTCGTAATTACGAAATTCGGATTTTTCTTTAACTATAGTTTCCATGCGAAATGATTTGAGGAACCAAATTACAAAATGATTTTAAAAACAAAAAATCAATGTGTCATCAAAGACAAAGCTATTGAGCTTAAAAGCATTAAAAAACCAAGGACAAAAAATATGGTTGGATTTAATACAGGGACAGAATTGTCACTTAAAGATGCTTCATAAGGATTTTCAGAAAGATACCGAACCGTTATTTCCTGGCCAATCTCACAACTTTTTGCGATTCCCTGCTCAGCTTCTCTCCTAAATTCTAAACCATTCACATGATAGGCAACGATTGGAAAATAAATAGGAAAACGACCTGAATGATCGCCACGTGCATATCGCTTAGATATCTCAACAATCTTGCCATAAGTTGTTATCGAATGCGACACCCACTTAGATCGTTTTTTATACAGGAAAATTCCAACCACAATGAGGGCTACTGAAATCAACAAAAACAGACTTAAAAATAAAGTCATCGAGCCCTGAAAAGCTCCTGTTGGCCTACCTGAAATTAACAAAACACCTAATAGAAACATCTTAATTTTAATGAATTCAGCTGTAATTCCCCTGAATTTTGACCAAAACAACAACAAAAAATATTTAAAATCAAATTTTGTAAATTCTCGATAAAAATGCTTCAGGATCGAATTCGAAGGCCTTTTTACTCATTTTTGCAAGAGATTAAAAAAGTGGATTGAATTTTGATAAATTTTTATAAAAAATTGTACAATTCAGTCATTTTAGGTTTTAATTTTCATGTAGTTTCGCTAAAAAAATATTTTTATAAAATTTTTAATTTCATGCAAATTTGTATTTTTGGTCTCGAACAAACCAAATAATGATGAAAAGTACTGTAAAATTCCAGCTCATTGCCATGATGTTTTTGATGTTCTTCTCTTGGGGAGCATGGTATGGCCAAATGAGTAAATATCTCCTAACAACTTTGGGTGCGACAGGGGACCAAGTGGGAAATGCTTATACCACATTTTCTATCGCGGCAATCTTTGCTCCCTTTTTTGTCGGTTTGATCGCTGACCGTTTTTTCTCAGCACAAAAGGTGATGGGATTTCTAAATATTCTAGGGGGTGTCATTTTATATTTCCTGAGTCAAACGAAGGACCCAGAAATCTTTTTTTGGTACATTTTAGCTTACACGCTTTGTTTTGCTCCTAATTTGGCCTTGTCAAACTCCATTGCCATGAATCAAATGCAAAATCCTGAAAAGGAATTTCCTGCGATTCGAGTTACGGGAACCATTGCCTGGATTGTTGTCACTAATATCATTGGATTTTTAGCCTTAGGAGACAATGTAGCTATATTTCAAATTGCCATGTACAGTTCATTTGCCTTAGGAATATATGCTTTCTTCCTTCCTGACACCCCACCAAAAGCAGATAAAAATGCGTCCATTGGGCAAATTATTGGTTTGGATGCACTCAAATTATTTAAGGATCGTTCATTCCTAATTTTCTTTATCTCATCTATCTTAATCTGTATTCCTCTTTCATTTTATTATGCGATGGCCAACCCGTCTTTGACAGATTCACACATGACCAATGTTGAAAATAAAATGTCATTGGGACAGGCCTCAGAGGTTATTTTCATGCTCTTAATTCCACTGGCTTTTATCCGCTTAGGAGTCAAAAAAATGTTAATCGTTGGGCTTGTTGCTTGGATTATCCGCTTCTTATGCTTTGGCTATGGCGACGGAATCCAAAGTGAATGGATTTTATATATCGGTATCATTTTACACGGAGTATGCTTTGATTTCTTCTTTGTCACAGGCCAAATCTATACGGATCAAAAAGCAGGTGAAAAGATCAAAAGCTCGGCCCAAGGATTAATTACTTTAGCTACTTATGGCGTGGGAATGGGCATCGGATCTAAATTATCAGGAATCGTTTTAGACATGTATACCAGCGGAGGTGTGCATGATTGGAAATCAGTTTGGATGGTTCCAGCAGCAATAGCAGCCTTAGTACTTATTTTGTTTGTGCTTTTCTTTAGCGAGAAAAAAGAAACTGCTTAGGTATTTTTTATTTTTCGAATCATCCAAAACAAGAGTGCCGGGAAAAAACGTTTGACAAAAAGGCCTAAAGCCTCAAGCTTTCCGCCAATGAAAAACTCATTTTTCCCGGTATTTATCGCATTCAAAATAGCTTCCGCTGTTACCGTCACATCTAAGCCCTTCGCTTGATTTGGGTCCATTTTGCCATATTTTTCACCGTCTTCATTGAGTGCATGAATGGAAATGTTCGTCTTAATGTATCCCGGTAAAATAGTAGTTACCCGAATTCCATCCTCATACACCTCGGCCCTCAAAGAATCGAAAAAGCCAATCAATGCATGTTTTGTAGCTCCGTATGCGGCTCTTCTAGGCGTGCTTATCCGACCTGCCACAGAGGCAATGGGTACAAATCTTCCTGATTTTTGGCTTTTAAATATGGGTAAAATAGCTTGCGTTAAAGAGACGATCGAAAAGAAATTAACCTCAAATAATTGTCGGTAAACATCAAACTTCGTATTTTCAATAAAGGACCTTTGGCTCACACCCGCATTTAAAATGACCAAGTCGATTTTGCCATAAGTCCGTATTACTTCATTCACTTTATCTTCGTGGACCGATAAGTCGATCACGTCAAAAGGCATCACATGTGTCATTGAACCATACGATCGACAAGCGTCTGCGACACGATTTAATTCGGATTCTCGTCGGGCCGATAAAACAAGTTTCGCCCCTTGGCGAGCAAAGGCATAAGCTAAGGCTTCTCCTATTCCGGAAGAAGCTCCTGTGATCCAGACTATTTTATCTTTAAAATCCATAGGTAATTTTAATAAAATTATATCAGTAAACTGTTTCACAATATCAGTTTTTATTACGCTAATATGGTCGGAAACATATAGCTTTACTAACTTTTAAAAAGTTAGTAAAGCTTGAAATGGGGGTCTTATTTCAACGTTTTTTTGAAATTTCATGCTCCATTAAATTAGTAAAAATCTCACATAAATAGGCCTTGTCAACAAACATTTTGAGCCTACAATGGCTGCCAATCGCATCAATTCACATTTTCAAGTTCTTTGAAAAAGTCGGCCATTGGATTTACTTCCAGTCGGAGTAATTTTTGCCACAGGCGAATCGCTTTAGTCATCAAACCACTTTCAATCAAAAAGCCATCATGACCATATAAAGAATCGATTACTTGAAAGGATGCATCAGGAATATGTTTGGCTAAAAATTCTTGTTCAACGATAGGAAATAGGGCATCTGATTTAATGCCAATGACTAAGGTTTTAGATTGTATCGATTTTAAGGCAGCCACGACCCCACCGCGATTTCTACCTACATCTTGCGAATCCATCATGGTAGATAATCGGTAATAGGAAAAAGCATTGAAGCGTTTGGCTAATTTTTCTCCTTGATATCTTTGATACGAGACTGCTCTTAAATTTCCACCCATGGAATTTTCTTGCCTTGCCTGCGTAATTTGATAGGTTTCATAATTTCGATATGAAATTAAAGCTGTAGCCCGAGCAGCCTTCATGCCGTTAATTCCAGCTTGCGAGTTCGATTCGGTCCAAGTAGGATCGACTTCGATCGACATTCTTTGCGATTCGTTGAAAGCAATTCCCCATGAGGAATGCACCGCATTGGTCGCGACTAAAATCAAATTATCGATCAACTCAGGCTTCATAATTGCCCATTCTAGGGCTTGTTGGCCCCCCATAGAACCACCAATACATGTTTTAATCTTCTTGATTTTCAAATGCTTTCGGAGTAATTCAAAAGAATTGACGACATCTCGAATCGTTACCTCAGGAAATGTATGAAAATAGGGTTGGCCCGACAAGGGATTCACCGACAAAGGACCGGTGGACCCATAATGTGACCCTGGGATATTGACACAAATAATCAGGTTATTGTCAGGATTAAATAATTTTCCGGGCCCTACTAAACCTTGCCACCACTCTGCTACATCGTGGCTGCCCGTAAATGCATGACAAATCCAAATGATGTTATCCTGTGCAGCATTTGCTTTTCCCCACGTTTGATATACCAAATCAAAACTGGGAAATTGGAACCCATTTTCTAAAATGAAGGTGTCGGTCGAATGATAATGATGAATTTCTGCTTGCATAAAACATAACATTATATTTCCCTAAACAGGCAACCGCCTGGGGTAGGAATTAGCACCGGGGTCAATTACTTGACGGGTTGCCAGAAGTTCACAGAGCCTAGTCTCTCCCTTCTTCTTTATAATTCAATGGCAATCAGCTACTGAATGAGGATGCAAATTAACAGCGGGATTAAGGAAATTCCAAAATTTGACGGTTAAAATTTAATTTAACCCCACAATTATCAGATCTTTGTCCCATGTTGAAAATATTTATTTTTTATTTCATGATAGGCCTAGGCGTTTGGGGCATCAGCCAAAGTTCTTTGGCTCATTTCCTGCATCCCGACTTAAAATTCATCTTTGTATTTTTGTTGTTTCAATCCTATTTGACACTCCAGTTAGCCCAATTTGGACAAAAAAATGAGGGGGAGAAATTTGTACAATTCCAAACCGCTTCTTTTGGCATTCGATTTATTTTAAGCATTCTCTTTATCGCATTCTTCGCCTATTCGCACACGCCACAAATTTATTTGTTTGTGGGCAACTTTTTTGTACTCTATTTATGTAGTTCAAATTTTGAAATATTTGGTTTGCTTCGTAACTTGCGACGTTTTTAGAAAGCCCGAAGAAAATTTTCGGAATTTTAATAGACAAAATTCAGTTAATCAACGAATTAGCAAAAATTACAACAGAATTTATTTTTAAGAGCGAATGAAGATGCCGATGTTTACTTATTTCAAAAAAATGTATTTTTCAAATATAATCTTAGGATTTTTGTTTTGCTTGACGAGCCTAACTGTTTGGGCAAATGAGAATGAAGCGGCGCAAAAACCTGCTCCAACGGAAGCGACAAGTACCGCAGCAGCTCCGGAAGAAAGTAAATCAGAAAAATTTGATCCAGGTAAATTAATCATGCATCACATTGCTGATGAGCATGAGTGGCATTTCATGACTATCGGTCATACGCATGTCACGTTGCCATTGCCATGTATCGTATATTCAGAATCAAAAGGTTTGTCGGTTTTCTCTTCGGCTAATTTTAAAAACGAACATCACGAGGAAGTTCCTTATCAAGGTTTAATACTTTCTCATGGAAAAATTCATGCTGAAAATGGAGAACATGTGTATGATTTTTCAATCACAAAAAATGTTGCTTCCCTTTTAATATCAGCTGTTTTATTGCTGACTATCTTCATTGGAATAGGCAAGAGATACCAAGAAAACCCACACAGAGCACCTAAAGGAATGCAATCTCTTTTTGAGCCAGTCATTATTTTTGTTCGTGATGAAATTGCCAAAACAAATATTGGCGAGAAGCATTATCGTCGATTTATGCCGTATTTATTGACCGTATTCTTTTTTATATGGTTTAATAATATGTTAGGCTTAATTCCAGGCGGCGCAAATGTGACTGGAAATATTGCCGTAACACTTGTTTTAGCCATCATTGCCTTTGTGATTACCAATTTAAATGGCAGGAAAAATTATTGGTTACATATTTTTGCCATGCCGGGTGTTCCTAAATGGATGTTAGTGATTTTAACCCCAGTAGAAATTGTGGGTATATTTATGAAGCCATTTTCATTAATGGTTCGATTATTCGCCAACATTACCGCGGGACACATCATTTTATTAAGTTTAGTTTCTTTGATCTTTATTTTTGAAAATGCAGCTTTAGGACTCGCAGTAGTTCCATTCTCACTTTTCATGAATGTCATTGAAATGATTGTTGCCGTGATTCAAGCCTACATTTTCACCATGTTAGTTTCGACTTACATCGGTGCGGCGGTAGAGGAGCATCACCATTAATTTGTAAATTAATTTTTTTATATAAACCCAAATCGTATGTCTATTTTATCGATTTTATTAGAAGTTTCTGTAGGTCTTGGTCTTGCAGGTATTGGTGCTGGATTAGCAGCTATTGGTGCTGGTGTTGGTATCGGTAACATTGGTGGTTCAGCGATGGAAGCCATTGCGCGCCAACCAGAAGCCTCTGGAAAAATTCAAGGAGCGATGTTGATCGTAGCGGCTTTCGTGGAAGCTGTTGCCCTTTTCGCTGCTGTAATTTGTTTGTTGGTTACTTTAAAGTAATCAACCCAAAGAATCCTCTGAGGGATAGCCTTAGATTCAGGATTTGAAAAATTTTAAGCGCAATTTGAGACTCATTTGGAGCCAAATTGCGCTTATTAAAATGATACTAATTTTTAAATTTATATAAGATATGGAGTTAATTACCCCAGACTTTGGATTAATATTTTGGCAGCTACTTGTCTTCGGAATTTTATTCTTTTTGCTAGCTAAATTTGCTTGGAAGCCCATCATCAATTCATTGGATGAACGTGAGCAATCCATTGACGAAGCCATCAAACTTTCGGAAACTACCCGTAGAGAAATGGCTGAATTGAAAGCAGGAAATGAGCAATTAATCGCTAGCGCACGTGCAGATCGCGACGCAGTGATCAAGCAAGCCAAAGAAGCAGCAGATGCCATGATCGCTCAAGCAAAATTGGATGCTCAAACAGCAGCAGCTCAAGAAATAGACAAGGCAAGAATTGCTTTCGAGCAAGAAAAAGTAGCAGCTGTTAGCGCTATTCGTAAAGAAGCAGCAAATCTTTCGTTAGAATTAGCTGAAAAAGTGCTTAAAAATCAATTAAAGGATAAAGCAGCCCAAGAAAAATTAGTCACTGATTGGATCTCGGAAGTAAAATTATAATTGAAACATCGTTAAAATAAGTAAAAATGTCTGAATTAATTGTTGCCCATAGATACGCTAAATCACTGCTCGACTTCGCCATTGAAAAAAATGTAGTGGATGCCGTTTATACAGACATGGTCGGTTTTAAAGAGACTTGCGAGGGGAGTAAAGACCTTGTATTGGCACTGAAAAGCCCTATCATTAAGCATTATACCAAACTAGCCATTTTAAATAAGCTTTTTAAATCCATATTTAATCCGGTTACTTACTCGATCTTTGTGATCATTACAAACAAAAATAGAGAAAGCATTTTACCTGCGATAGCAAAACAATTCATCAATCTTTATACTGAATTTAAAGGCATCCAAAAGGCGGAAATTACAAGTGCAAGTCCTTTAACAGATGACCAAAAGAAATCAGTGACCAAAATCGTAAAAGACTATACGGGCAAAGAAGTGGAATTAACGGAACATATTGACGAGTCGTTAATTGGTGGTTTCATTTTACGCGTTGGCGACCAACAAATAGATGACTCGATTCGAAGAAAATTGAATGACCTAAAAGTCACAATGGCATCTTAAAATATAAAGTCTTTCCTAGAAAGGCTTTTTTTATACCCGCTAAAATGAAAAATCTTGCACTCTTTTTAGGTTCGATTTTTGCAGCAACGGACGTTGCCATAGGGGCTTTCGGAGCTCATGCTTGGAAACCTTACCTAATGCGTATAAATCGGCTAGAGACTTTTGAGACAGCTGCCCAGTATCAAATGTATGGAGGATTAGCCCTGATTTTATTGGGTATTTTACAAATCATTAGGCCAAGTAAATTACTGAAAATAGCCAGTTATTTTCACATCACAGGCTCGATTGTATTTCCAGGATCTTTGTATTTGATTTGTATAAGCCAGCAATTATTTTGGGGAGCCATTGCACCGATAGGTGGATTAGCATTTATCCTTGGATTTGTATTGATAGCTTTTGATTCCCTTAAAAAGGGCTAGTGTCTCATTACTAATTCCAGACTATGCCAGACAATTTCCCCCATGGTTTGGCAGGCTAAAAAACGATCATCATTGTAATGCTTGGCCAATTCGGATTTTAGTTGGTCTACATTCTCCACCGGAGCTATCTCATCCTTTGACATCACATTCATCAAATCATACACGCGCTGGCTTTCTGATTTTAATCGACTTGCAATCATCGAGCGTTCCTCAATTTGATATTGCCAAACAGACTCAGGAGTCATATACTTCATCCCAAGTTCAATTAAAGGATTGTTTTGCTTAAAATACTGTGGTAGGTAAACCGACTTCTTTCCCTCGTAACATTGTTGGTCAAAATCGATCGGCCGAATGCGGTAATAAATTTCCTCAAAATCAGGTGTAGTAATTACGACATAATTGGCACTATGCATGTCGCCCAACAATTGAACTAAACACCTTTCGTTAAATTTAACAAATTCTTTTGCCAAGCGGATAGGGGCCTCCAAATCCTTCTCCAATTCCTGCTGAAGAAATATATCACCAGGGACCCCGGCAATATGCTCTTCCACCAACGTATTTTCATGGGTTACGTAATTGATCCGATTGGGAGATAAAATATGTTCCAATTCTAAGCCATACACCCGCGATGCATCGGCAATTTTTATATAGAAATAATCAAAGTTATCATTGACCCGATTAACAATTCGGATCCGGAAAGGATGCGTATTTCCATAGGTACAAAAATCCACTCGGTCGATCACCAAGTGCTTGATTACCTCCTCGTTTCCATCCGTTTTTAAGTCGGCATAAATCTGCTTCAGCGATTCGTAAACTCCTTCCTGATCGCCAGGCGAATAAAATACAGATTCCCAAAGCGTGTCAAACCCATTTTTGTCATACAAGACAATCGCATTATCATAACGTAATAAATCCGCATAACTAATGTTCATCGTGTACTCTCGGTTGTATTTTTTTAAATACCGACGGAGTTGGTGATTGATTCGATAAAGAATTTTTTTCTTGGATATTAAAGCCATTATTCTACATAATCAAGTGATTCACCAAAGGTCTCCTTCAGATGCGTTACCGCCCAAAATGCCATCCCAAAACACACAAAACCTACCATTGCCGCGGAATTAATAAGACCAAAATGGGGAATTAAGGCTTTGAATAATAGTGTTATAGGAATCAAAGCTCCACGCACAAAATTAGGCACGGTTGTGGTCACGGTCATGCGTAAATTAGTCCCAAATTGCTCTGAAGAGCTGGTTAAAAATACCGCCCAATACCCGCCAAAAAATCCTAAAGCGGTGATGATTACATGCCCAAATGAAACACTAATATTTGACAGGAAATACAAGAAATAAATGACCAAAAATGAAACGAGCGTGAGGTAAATCAAAACGGCTTGCTTTCTACTTTTTAATACTTGGCTCAATGCCCCACTGGCAAAATCCCCAAAAGTCAATCCTAAATAACAATACATGATGGCATCTCCCCCATTGATCTGACCACTAATTCCAAAGGATTGCGTGATTTCTGGAGAGGCAAAAACGAGGATGCCAATGATATACCAAATAGGCAATCCCATCATAATGCAATACATGTATTTGGTGAACGTAGCTCGATTTGAAAACAATTGGAAGAAATTTCCTTTCTTAACGCCTTGGCCTAAATCCTGATACATGGAAGATTCAAAAGTCCCTAACCTTAAGAGCAAAAGGGCAAGGCCCATTCCTCCGCCAATAAAATAGCAGGTTCTCCACCACTCAGGATCCGCACTTAAATTTGAAACGATGGGAGCGACAATGGCCCCTGAAGCACCTACTCCGGCAATAATCAATGTACCAATTCCGCGTTTTGAGGGCGGCAATGATTCATTAACCAAGGTAATTCCCGCACCTAATTCTCCCGCTAAACCGATCCCGGCAATAAACCTTAAAATGGCATAGGTATTCATGTCGGTAACAAATCCGTTTAACGCATTTGCAATAGAATACATTAAAATGGAGCCAAATAAAACAGATTTCCGGCCTTTTTTATCTCCGTAAACACCCCATAAAATACCTCCTAAAAGCATCCCTCCCATTTGAATATTCATCAGGTTAAGGCCTTGATCTAATAATTCAGATCCCGATAAGCCTAATGATTTTAAACTTGGATTTCGAACGACAGAGAAGAGGATTAAATCGTATACGTCAACAAAATAGCCCAGTGCGGCAACGGCAATGAGCATTTTTGCTTTGGAGCTTAATGGTTGATTTTCCATAGAAACATATTATCTAGATAGCATGTCAGAACGATGCGCATCAAGTTTTAAAAATATAAATAATAAAATAGTGAATGACCAAAGTGAGGAACCCCCATAACTAAAAAATGGCAGCGGAATTCCCATAATTGGCATTAATCCGATGGTCATTCCAATGTTAACTAAAAAATGAAAAAACAATATGCCAACCACTCCAAATCCATACGCACGGGCAAACCGAGATCGTTGTTGGTCCGCGAGATACAACAAACGCCAAAGAAAAAATAAAAACAACACGATGACCGCCATCACCCCTACAAACCCAAATTCCTCTCCAATCGTACAAAAAATAAAGTCGGTACTTTGCTCAGGCACAAAATCGAATTTTGTCTGCGTTCCCCCTAAATACCCTTTGCCCCAAAATCCCCCTGAGCCAATCGCAATTTTAGATTGTGTCACTTGATATCCTAAGCCCCTGGTATCAAAAGAAGGATCCAAGTAAACCTTGATTCGAGTGCGTTGATGTTCCTTTCAAACATGA
>JBIKRO010000087.1:0-10619 GCA_044349095.1 Aquirufa sp.
CGAAGACAAAATCATTGATTCTTCGATTTGTTTTGCGGCCGAAGTAGGATTAGGAGGAGAATTAAGGTCGGTGACGCGCATAGACCAACGAATTGCCGAGGCTGAAAAATTAGGGTTTAAGCAGATATGGATTTCAAAATACAATTTAAAAGGCTTAAACTATAAACCCAAAGAGATCAAAATTCAAACGGCAGCTACCTTATTAGATGTCATTATGAACATTTGGCGTCAAAAATAGCCTTGGGGTATTCCACTTGAATTAAATACAAACCATGGGCAGGTACAGATCTACCGGCTTTTTGTCGGTCTTTTGAATTTAGTATATTCGTTAAATCCGATAATTCCCAATTTCCTAGGCCAATTTCAATCATGGTGCCCACCACACTTCGCACCATCCCTCTTAAAAATCTATTGGCCTGAATGGTAAATATTAATTGGTCATTTCGCATTTCCCAAAATGCTTTTTTTATGTCACAATCAAACGTAGTCACTTCCGTTTTTACTTTTGAAAAACACTGGAAATTAGTATGATTTTTTAAAATGTCTCCGGCTAAATTCATTTGATCTACATCCAATTTGGCTTCAAACCAATACGCATATTTACGCATCAATGGACTTTTGGACGTGGAAATGACATATTCATACGTTCGGGACAACGCATCAAATCGAGCATGAACTTCATCTGAAACCGCAAAAAGAGCGTGAAGCGCTAAGGAAGTGGGCAACATACGATTTGCCCGATACACAAAATCAGCTGCCGGAATTATCTCATCAGGTAAGTCGACATGCGCAAATTGTTGACGAGCATGCACTCCAGTATCCGTCCTTGAGCTACCCGTTATTTCAACCTTCAAACCTAAAAGCAGGCTTAATTTTTCTTCTAACTCGGCTTGTACGGAATGGGCGTTGGGTTGAATTTGATAGCCATGAAATGAGCCGCCATCATACGAGAATTGTATTAGATAACGGCTCATGTACTTATTTCATTAAGGCAGTTTCCAGCGCTGAATGGTAAGAATCAAATGCACCTTGTAAAGTGGATACCACTCGGTTGTCCACCGACATATCCTCGCCTTTAACTTCTCCAATCAAAGAAAATCCTTGATTATTTTGATTCAAGTATGATTCAAACTTCGCTTTATTTTGAGCATCGATGGAAACCACCACTCTACTTTGAGCTTCGCCAAACCAGAATGCATCGCGGCGAATATTCACATCCCCCTGAACAGAAAAACCTAATTTTCTAGGGAATGAAGATTCCGCCAATGTAATCAATAAACCTCCATCAGAAACATCATGAGCAGATTGAATTAACCTAGCGGCGATTAAACCGGCAATAGATTTTTGAACTTTTTGCTCAGTTTCTAAATTAAAATGAGGCGCTGGGGTAGCCTTGATTTTTTTATATGAATACACATATTCTGATGAAGCAATATCATTTACGGCTTGACCGATTAAATAAATAAGGTCACCCTCCTGCTTGAAATCTAAAGTCATTTTCATGGAAGGATCTTCCAAAATTCCCAACATGCCGATGGTCGGCGTAGGAAATACAGGACCTTCATCAGAAGATTGATTGTAAAAACTAACATTACCACCTGTTACAGGGGTTTCAAAAGCCAAACAAGCTTTTTTCATTCCTTTTATGGCTCCCACAAATTGCCAATAAACCTCCGGAACGTAAGGATTTCCAAAATTTAGGCAATTGGTAATCGCCACAGGCACTCCACCCGAACAAACAATATTTCTTGCTGCTTCGGCCACGGCCATCGCACAACCCTCTTCAGGATCTGCATTCACATACCTTGAATTACAATCCACGGTAATAACAATGGATTTTTGAGAACCGTGAACCTTCACCACTGCCGCATCAGAAGGAGCATTTGTATTTCTGTTCGCTCGGCCAATCGATGAATCATATTGTTCAGCCACCCATTTTTTGGATGCGATGTTGGGATGGTTCATTAAAAAGTCAAAAGCCTTTGGTAATTCTTCAGCTGTTAAATCAGCCACTGAGTCAATCGAGAACTTCTTAAACTCTTGAAAGTAAGCGGGTTCCTTATATTCCCGTGTATAGACAGGTGCACCTCCACCCAACACCAAATCATCCGCCGGCACATCAGCTACTAATTGGCCATCTTGATAAAACTCTAATCTTTTTGTATCTGTTACAACTCCGATTTGCTCACAATTCAAATCCCACTTGTCGAAAATTCGTTTCGCCTCATGCTCCCTTCCCTTTTCCACGACGATCAACATCCTTTCTTGAGATTCGGATAATAAAATCTCAAATGGCTGCATATTGGCTTGACGCGTAGGTACTTTGGAAAGGTCAATGATCATTCCGTGCTCGCCTTTGGCTGACATTTCAGAAGTAGAACAAATAATTCCTGCCGCACCCATGTCTTGAATTCCAATCACACAACCAGCTTCAATGATCTCCAAAGAAGCTTCCAACAATAACTTTTCTTGGAATGGATCACCCACTTGGACCGCAGGCAATTTTTCAGAAGACTTAGCTGTAATATCCTCAGAAGCAAAACTAGCTCCACCAATTCCATCTTTTCCAGTTGCCGAACCCACGATAAAAACACCATTTCCTACCCCATATGAAATGGCAGAGGCTTGGGTGCCAACCTTCAAAATACCTGCAGAGAAGGCATTAACCAATGGATTTGTGGAATAACAATCGTCGAAAAATACTTCACCGCCAACCGTCGGTATACCAAAAGCATTGCCATAATCACCAATTCCTTTCACCACCCCTTTGACTAACCACTTCGTTTTGGCTAAGGCTATATTACCAAATCGAAGCGAATTTAATTGGGCGATTGGACGTGCACCCATCGTAAAAATATCTCGATTAATTCCACCTACACCCGTCGCCGCACCTTGATAGGGCTCTAAAGCCGAGGGATGATTATGGGATTCTATTTTGAATGCGCAACCTAAACCATCTCCTAGGTCAACTAAACCCGCATTTTCCTCGCCGGCTTTCGCAAGCATTCGAGGAGAATCTTTGGGCAAAGTCTTTAACCAAACAATCGAATTTTTGTATGAACAATGTTCAGACCACATCACAGAAAATATGGAAAGCTCGGTGAAATTAGGCTTGCGGCCTAAAATCTCTTGAATCCGATCATATTCTTCGGGGAGTAAACCTAATTTTTTGGCAGTTTCAACGGTAGGTAAATTGTCAATAGATTCCACAATGTAAGATTAATTTGAAAAAATATTTGCTCTTAACTAAGCAAGCCACAAAGGTAATAATTTCCGCGTTGAGACCCAAAATCAAGGCATAAAATGTATTATTATTCGGCAGTATTTTGAGTTTCTACCACGCGCCAATAGGCCTTGTCGTCTGGCGTATCTAAATCCTTATATTGTACATTGAAATGACAATATAAAACGTCTTTTGCCTGTCTATGCCAAATTTCACCAAGGCCTTTCTCCCCTTTCCAATTAAAAAACTGGGATTGAAACTGCTGGGGAATCACCACCGGTGGCGACATTTGCCCGCCAAAATCGGAAACAATGAAAAGCTTAGGGTGTAATTGTTTGGCATTTTGTAACGCCGACAAGTGCGAAGACTCAATGAAAGGTAAATCGCAAAGCAAAACCATGATATCTTCCTGCTTATCAGCCAATATACGTAAGCCTTCCGCTAAGGTCGACCCCATCCCTTCCGACCAATGTTCACTGATGGAAAATTGAACTTTAGGATTTGTGCGTTGAAGTTTACGTAGAATCTCGCTGGATTTTTCGGTTTCAGCGCCGATTAAAACTAAAATCTCCGAACACACGGAAAGAGCTTGTTGGCAAGTCCGCTCTAACAAACTTTTTCCTAAGTACTTAAACAAAATCTTAGGCTCTCCTAACCTAGAGGAACGGCCCGCAGCTAATATTAATCCGATCATCTGATTTGTACCATATCAAAAGGAGAGAAATCATGATTGACACGGGGGTTCTTTGTATTTACTTTTAAGTTATAAATGGCCATCAATGGATATTTTTTACGAAATTGAATTTACAGAAAAATTATAGTTAATCCATATAGATCGCTATTTTTGTCACATGTTAAGCCTTGAGGAACAGCATTTCATCCATGTGCATGCGGATCAGAATCCTCATCAAATTGCCTTGTCGGGAAAAAAATATCCGAACTTTGATCTCAGCAAATTAGCTAGTCAAATTCAGGCTCGTCAAAAATTAGCTTTGAAATTGCCTTTTTGGGTGAGCCATACAAACCTTTTCTTCCCTTCATCGATCTCCTTGGAACAAGCTTCCTCCGAAGCGACCGCTAATTACAAAGCCAATCTCGTCCACGGAAACGTGCTCGATGCCAGCGGAGGAATGGGTGTGGATTCGGCGGCTTTTGCTAAAAAAGCGAATCAAGTCGTGTATGTCGAAAGACAAAAGGACCTCAAAGAAATCACGGCATATAATCATGGACAGTTAGGTTACACCAATATCCAACATATTCTCGGGGATGGCCTTGCCTATCTAAATCAAGCCGATTCCACATTTGATTTTATCTACTTAGATCCGGCCAGAAGAAATGCGAAAGGAGACAAAGTCTTATTATTCAAAGACTGTGAACCCAATGTGCTAGATTTTTTGCCCATGATGAAGGATAAAAGCCAATTATTGCTAAAAACAAGTCCGCTTTTGGATTTGGAGCGAGCCATTGTAGAACTTGGTGGAGTGGATAAAATATGGGTAGTCTGCGTTAAAAATGAAGTGAAAGAAATTTTATTTCTCAAATCAAAAGATGCAACGAACAACCCCGAGATTGACATCATTGAATTGAATTCTGAGCATTCGATCATTTTTTCAGGAACCCTAGAAACTGAAAAACGAAAACTGACCAATATAGGATCCATATCAAATTTCCTGTACGAACCTCATCCGGGTATTTTAAAAGCTGGATTTTTCAAGTTGGTGGAAACAGAAAATATGATTAAAATAAATTCAAACACCCATTTATATTCTTCCAAGGAATTGGATACTAAATTCCCAGGAAAATCGTTTCGTGTAATAGAAACCGGTCCGTTGGATATAGGTTGGCTTAAAAAACATTTACCTAACAAGAAAGTAAATATAAGCACACGTAATTTTCCGGGTAAGCCAGAAGATTTGAGAAAAAAACTAAAATTGAGTGATGGCGGTGATTTTACCTTATTTGGGTACAGAAATCATCAAAATCAAGTGGAGTTGGCACTCACTCAAAAATGTACCATTTAGTCAATTATTTTAGTTAAAACATATAACTTTACAACTTGTTAACCCATCAACATTTTAAAACCATATGAAAAGTCTTTTTATTGGTATTTTTATATTCATCTCATATTTTCCATTGTCGGCCCAAGTATTTTCGGGCTTAGCAGAAATAGATAAAGCTAAAAAAGAAGGTTTTTATACGTATTTAAATACGGAAGAGAAAAATGTCACGAATGCCTGGAAAGAATATTTAAAGAAAACAGGGACTGTTGACGTAGGTAGAGCCGGCTCCATTCACGTAGACCAAGCAAGAATATCGTCCATTTCAGATAATCCAATCAACCTGCTTTCCGTAATTACGGAAGAAAAAAATAAAACAAAACTTTTTGTTTCCATGCGCGTGGGGCCCGATAATTACATTCAAACGGGTCATGAAAAATTCAAAGAAGCGAGTCAGTGGCTTGAAGAATTCGCCCAAGTCATTAATTTACAGGAATCTTTGCGCAAAGAGGAAAGTAAATTGGCTGAACTCAAAAATGCCCAATTAAAAAATCAACGGTATGCGGAAAGATTAGTCCGTGAACTCGATTCAAACAAAAGACAAACTGAACTTTTAACTAAAAAGTTAGAGGAAACTCGAATTGAAAAAGAAAAAATATTAGCGAATCAAGAGCAAAACAAATTGGACCAAAAAGCCAATGAATTAGCTTTAGAACAGCAAGTAAAACAAGTACAATCCGCCAAATCAAAAGTAAAATGAAAAAAATCAACATCCTTAGCGCAGCTTTTGTCTGCTTGCTATTCCTGAGCAGTTTTGGGTTAGTGGAGTATAGTGTGATACATCCAAAATTCAATCTGAGTATTTCTGATTCAACGAAATCAAATCTAAATAGAAATGAATTAGTGGGATCTAAGAATTTAAGCGAAGGTCAACCCAATGATCAAAAACCGGAGAAAGAAGAGTCAACAGAAAAAACGATTGTTTCTTTTACCGAGTATTTTGCCATGGCCATTAAAACCCTTTTTCTAAAAGCTATTTCGCTTTTAATCTCCTTATTCATCTCGTAAATTATTGATTTATGCCCTCATTTAATATCCAAACAAAAATTGGAGCATCCATGCCATTTGTTTGGTCTCAATTTAATGAGGAATTATTAAAAAAAATATCTCCGCCTTTTCCACAAGTAAACATCCAGCGTTTTGATGGTTGTAATAAAGGAGATTTAGTTATTCTTGAAATCAATTTACTTTTCATGAAGGTCATTTGGTCATCGGAAATCACTTATTCCCATCAGGATTCAAATCAATCCATTTTCATCGATGAGGGAATCCAGGTTCCGTTTGGAATCAAAAAATGGAAACATGAGCACTCAATCATTAAAATAGATGACACTCAATGTTACGTTCAGGATTTTGTGACTTATAAAACATCAAATGTTTTTTTAGATATAATTTTATTTCCATTTTTGTGGGGAATGATTTTTTATCGTAAACCATTCTATCAAAAATATCTAACGAATAGAGACCTATGAAATTAAGCCTTACTCATAAAATTATCATTGGATTTATTCTAGGACTTGCATTAGGGGAATTCTTTTACCTTTTCTTTTCTCCAGAAACAAGTCACGATTTAGCTTCCAAAGTGCAAGTGGTCTCAAAAATATTTTTGAGATTAATTAAAATGATTGTAGGGCCCTTGGTCTTTTGCACATTGGTTGTTGGCATAGCCAAATTAGGTGATTTTAAAGCGGTGGGTAGAATTGGAATTAAGACGATTGGCTATTTTTACTTTGCTACTATTTTATCACTAATCACTGGACTTGTGGTCGTAAACATCACTAAACCAGGCAGTTTACAAAGTTGGCCTAAACCCGCTGCCGGAACAGATACTGGCATCGATGCTTCTAAAACTAAATCCATAGAAGATTTCATTCTTCATATATTTCCAGATAGTTTTTTCAAAGCCTTAGCGGAAAATGAAATCCTACAAATTGTCATTTTTTCATTATTCTTTGGTGTGGCCTTGGGATCGATTGGGGCTACAGGAAAAAAACTTATTCATGTGATTGACAACTTGGCGGAGGTCGTTTTCAAAATGGTTAATTATGTCATGGAACTAGCCCCTTATGCCGTTTTCGCAGCCATGACAACGGTTGTTGCCAACAAAGGATTAAGTATATTAATCAGTTATGGATATTTAATGATTTGCTTCTTAGGAGGATTGCTCTTCTTTACGGTAGTCATTTTATGGCTAATATGTATTTTTAACGGCATACCTTACTGGCGCTTATTAAAAGAATTAAAAGAAGCATTGTTAATTTCTTTTTCAACAGCAAGTTCGGAAGCGTCCTTTCCTCAAACGATTGCGGCTCTAGAAAAATTTGGCTGTAGCAAACGTATCGTTGGTTTTGTTTTACCCTTAGGATACAGCTTTAACCTAGATGGTTCCATGTTATATATGACCTTTGCGACCGGATTCATTGCCCAAGCCTACGGAGTTCATTTAAGTTTAGAGCAACAAATTACCATGCTCTTAACTTTAATGATTACTTCCAAAGGAATTGCGGGAGTTCCAAGAGCATCCCTAGTCATTATCGCAGGAACATTGACGATGTTCAACTTGCCTGCGGAGGGAATTGCGTTGCTGTTGGGAGTAGATCCATTTTTAGATATGGGTAGAACGGTGACATCGGTAGCTGGAAATGGAGTAGCCACTTGCGTAGTTTCCAAATGGGAAGGAGAGTTTAATCCGCCACCCGTTACTGCTTAAAAGTCATTTCAACAGCCTTGCGAGCCGGAATGATTGAGGCTAAGGTGGTTATGGTCAACACGACTAAGGAAGTCCACACAAAATCCATTAATTCCATTTTAATGGGATAGGCATCTATCATAGCATTGGGAATACCTAATCCAATAATTCCAAAGGTTTGTTGAGCCCAAGCAAAAATAAAGCCAAAGATCATCCCTAAGATTGCTCCGGAGAAACAGATCAAAAATCCTACCCACATAATGGTTTTAAATAATTGGGAACGAGAAATGCCAATCGCCAATAAAGTCCGTAGATCTTTTCTTTTCTCGATAACTAATAAAGAAAGGGAATAAAAAAGCGTAAAAGAGGCAATTCCCATGACAAAGGCCATGATTAAAAACACAAAAAGCTTTTCTATTTTAATGGCCTTTAACAACATTGCATGCTGCTCATCTCGGGTCTGAATGGAGAATGAATTTCCTAAAATTTGATTGATTTGTTGTTGGACTTTTTTTTCATCCACCCCACTGGCCAACATGATTTCGTAGCCTGATAATTTATCTTCTGCTCCCACCAAATCATTCATCCAATCTAGTGGAACTATGACCGTTTGATTATCAAAAGTTTGTTCCACCTCAATTACCCCAGCAGGATAAAAGATATTGCTGCGAATAGCTTCCTCATTGATCGAGAATTTTCTCAGAGATCGGTGATTAGGGTACCAAGCTTCTACGGGTTCAACCACATTTTCAAAACTCATTCCCATATTTAAAAAAACGCCGATACCCACTAAAGCAAATGATTGCCCATCACTTTTAAGAAAATAATCACCCTCAACCACTTGTTTTTTCAGCCGATTGGCATTTAAGAATGAATCATCAACGCCTTTAAAACTAGCAACAACTTGTTTATTTCCAAAACGAAGTAAAGCTTGATCTTCTAAAACGGGATTGATGAATGTAATCCCAGACAAAGCCTTTATTTGATTTAATTTTTCCTGCGGGATTTCGAAACGTTGCGAGTTTTTATCAATGATTTTTAAATCCGGATCAAAAGTTTGAAATAAACCTTTTTGAAAATCCTCTAAACCATTAAAGACCGACAAAATCAAGATCAATGCCATCACCTCCACCCCCACCCCTACCATAGAAATTCTAGATATTAAGGTGATAAAACGAGCCTTAACAGAGGAACCGAAATAGCGCTTAGCGACGAAGAGCGGAAAGTTCAATGAATTATTATGTTATTAATCTATATAATTTGAATCTATTTCATCGGAAGCGGGAGGTATGACCAAGCCATCAAAAAGCGCTTCGATTTTAGCTGCATAAGCAGCCGTATCGTCAAGAAAAAAAGCCAAATTAGGAATGATCCTAACCTGCTTTCTAATTCTATTGGCCAAAGCATTACGAATTGCCTTGTTCTTGAATTCCAATTCTTTCATGATTTCGTTGGGTTGTTCGACCAACAAAAAACTAAGATAACACCTAGCCAGTGACAAATCTGGACTGATTTTAACGTCCGTAATGGTTACCATTGCTCCTCCAAAAATTTCCTTAAATTCTTTTTGAAAAATTTCACTCAAATCCTTCTGAATTTGCCTACCAAACTTTTGTTGACGTTTACTTTCCATAATTGCTCCTATTCTTTTCTTCTCAAAATTCTCACAAATTTCACAATAATAATTGGAATCACCGTAATTTAGTCTTTTCAAAAAGAAAATATGTTTCAAATTCTTCGTTCAAGCTCTATTATTGTCATGATCTTCTTGATCATCATATGGCTATTAACGACGATTACACTAAGCCAATTTAATTTACAGCCGTATACCTGGGAATTTAAAAATTTCCTCATTGGCCAAAATTTAAATCAAGGATATCGAATTTATAAAGATATAAGAGAAAATATTGGGCCTTTGTCTGCCAACTTCAACCAATTAATCGACTTTTTAAATATTCCAATTACTTGGAACGCTTATTTAGCCACAGGAATTATTATCCTGCAAGCCATTGTATTCCAACGAACGATCTCGAGGTATTCATTGCTTCCCAATTTAGGCAACTTACCCTTTTTTATTTATAGCCTATTTTTTCATTTTTCTATGGAGTTCTTAGTGCCGAATGGCTCTATGTTAGGGTTAATATTTTTGCTTTTAGCCTGGAATGAAATATTAGCCCAACAAAGTACCCTAAAAGTTAATGACCGCGTTTTTTTAATTGGACTCTATATCGGCATAGCAAGTGTATTTTTCTTGAGTTATGCGTTCTTTTTATTTTGGGCCATACTTAGCCTACTTTTTTACTCCAGTATTAATGTCAGACAAATCATTTTATTGATTGTCGGTTTTTCTTTATTCTTCATTTTCACAGGCTTGATTTTTTCATATCGAGATAATTTTCAATCATTTATTGACGTATATCAAAATTCTGCTTTCGTCGTTTATATTCCGACAAGCGCTCAGATTAAACAAATACTATTGGCCTATATTTCAGCCATGATTTTAGGAATTTGGGGCTTTGTAAAAGTCGTAAATAGTACAAAAATTAACTCTAATGCTCAAAAGGCCCAACAAACTAATTTGATGTGGCTATTAACCAGTGTTGTGATCATCTTTTTCATCCCCACCGTCGAAAGAATAAATCTTGTATAC
>JBIKRO010000019.1:0-34622 GCA_044349095.1 Aquirufa sp.
TGGCTTGAGTCGGGCGCAGTCTTATCCAAAGTCTCGGATTAAGGTTTTATTGCTTGAAAATGTGCATCCAGCTGCGGTGAATGCCTTTAAAAAGGAAGGTTTTCAAGTGGAACTTTTGAAGGGGGCCTTGGATGAAAATGAATTGATTGAAAAGATTAAAGATGTCTCTATTTTAGGTTTAAGATCTAAAACGAGTTTAACGAAAAAAGTATTGGATCACCCGAATGCATCCCGACTCATGTGTGTGGGGGCATTTTGTATTGGAACGAACCAAATTGATTTAGCTGAATGTGAAACTCTGGGCATAGCCGTTTTTAATGCACCTTATTCAAATACACGAAGTGTGGTTGAGCTATCGATTGGCTTAATGGTGATGTTGACCCGTGATATTTTCGAAAAGTCGACCAAAATGCATGCGGGTATTTGGGATAAGTCGGCCAAAAATTCATACGAAATTAGAGGAAAGAAAATAGGCTTAGTTGGTTATGGCAATATCGGAACTCAAATCTCTGTAATTGCGGAGGCTTTGGGCTTAGAGGTTTATTTTTATGATATTGTTGACAAGCTTGCTTTAGGGAATGCAAAGAAATGCAAGTCACTGAAGGAGCTTTTTGGGCTTGCAGATTTTATAAGTCTGCATGTCGACGGGCGAAAGTCGAATACCAATATCATCGGAACGCAGGAGTTTTCATGGATGAAAGATCATGTGATCTTTTTGAATTTGTCGAGGGGACATGTAGTGGACATTCCGGCTTTAGTTCATGCGATTAAATCAGGAAAAGTTTGGGGAGCGGCGGTGGATGTATTTCCCGTTGAGCCGAAAACGAATGATGAGGAGTTTGTGAATGAATTGAGGGGCTTGCCTAATGTGATTTTAACGCCACATATTGGCGGTAGTACGGAGGAGGCGCAGGCCAATATAGGTGAATTTGTGCCCGCTAAATTGCTTCAATTTATCAATAATGGAAGTACGTATGGTTCAGTGAATTTCCCTGAATTACAACTTCCGCCTTTAGAAGACGCGCACCGTTTGTTGCACATTCACCATAATGTTCCAGGTATTTTAGCTCAAATAAATAATGTATTTGCTAAATACAAGGTCAATATCATAGGTCAATATTTAAAAACGACGGAGAAAACAGGCTATGTAATCACCGATGTGGCCAAAGAATATTCGGAGGAAATAGTGAATGAGTTGAAATTGATTAACGATACGATTAAATTTAGAATGTTATATTAGCGATGAGCCCACATAAATCCATATTTTTTACTCCGGGTCCCGCGGCATTATTTCCTACGGTGGAGGATCATTACCGAGAGGCTTTTCGACAAAATTTGGGATCTATTTCACATCGTTCAAGTACTTTCCGGAAGATTTACCAACATACAGTTGAACAGTTAAGGGAGCTTTTGAATTTACCTACGAGCCATGCGATTTTGTTTACGGGTTCGGCTACGGAAATTTGGGAACGGGTGTTGATGAACACGGTGGAGCATGAGAGTTTTCATTTGGTCAATGGATCATTTTCGAAAAAGTTTTTCGAGTTTTCTAAGGAGCTGCATAAGTTTGCGAATGCTTTTCAAAAACCTTTTGGCGAGGGTTTTGATGCCAACGAAATAACGGTTCCCGAATATGCGGAATTAATTTGTTGCACCGCGAATGAGACAAGTGCGGGTGTTCAGATGCGTGCGACTGAAATTCATAAGTTGAAGAAAGCAAATAAAAATAAGTTTGTCATCGTGGACATGGTTTCGTCCGCGCCTTATACAAATTTGGATTATAATTTAGTTGACTCGGCTATGTTTTCGGTTCAAAAGGCTTTTGGAATGCCGGCAGGTTTGGGAGTTTGGATCGCCAATGAAGCGATGCTGGCGAAGTCGGAGCAAATTAAAAAAAATGAAGGAATCGTAGGAACCTATCATTCATTGCCTAGTTTGTGGGAAAATTATGTCAATTATGAAACTCCCGAAACACCTAATGTGATGGCGATTTATGTGTTGGGCAAGGTGGCTGAGGACTTGAATAAAATTGGGATTGATCAAGTGAGAAAGGATACAGATAAGAAGGCCAATATGTTATATGATTTTGCTAAAAAATCGGATCAGTTTGACATTTTTGTTGAAAACGAATCGCATCGTTCTGCTACGGTGGTCGTATTAAATTGCAAAGATTTAGCGGGAGAATTGATCAGCCGATTGAAGGAAGAAACGGGCATGGTGGTAGGTGCGGGGTATGGAAAAATGAAAGAAACACAAATTCGTATTGCTAATTTCCCTGCGGTTGACGTGAGCCAAGTGGAGGCTTTGATTGACCATTTGAAGAAATAAATTTTAAATTAAACCTATATGAAAACGACACAACCCATTCGTTGGGGAATACTAGCTTGTGGAGGAATTGCTCGCAAATTTGCGGACGATTTGGCCTATGTGACGGATGGTTATTTAGCGGCGGTTGCTTCGCGCGACATCATGAGAGCGCAGGAATTTGCATCCCATTATTCAAAAGACGTAAAGACCTATGGATCTTACGAGGCCATGCTCTCGAGTGGGGAAATCGATGTGGTTTACATTGCGTCGCCACATGGCTTACACTATGAACATACGATACTTTGTTTGGAAGCTGGTTTACCGGTTTTATGTGAAAAAGCATTCGCGATTAATTCAGGTCAGGTAGCTAAAATGATTGCAAAAGCCCGAGAGAAAAACATCTTTTTAATGGAGGCTTTGTGGACACGTTTTCATCCGTCTGTGGCTAAAGTTCAAGAAATATTGGCTTCGGGAGTCATTGGAGACATACTGCATTTAGAAGCTGATTTTGGGATCAAGTTGCCTTATGTCGAGGAGGCTCGTTGGTTTAATCCTTATTTGACGGGTGGATCATTAATGGATATAGGAATTTATCCTTTATTTATTTCGAAATTAATTTTGGGCCAACCGCTTGAATTGAAGGCTACGGGTGTGATGGCCGGTACTGGCGTGGACATGAACTGCTCGATTGTGACTAAATATAAGTCGGGCGCCACAGCCACTCTTTTTTCAACCTTTGCGGCGCAGACAGATACGACTTGTACCATTTTTGGAACCTTAGGTAAGATTTTCATGCATGGACGTTTCCATGAGACGAAAGGCATTACGTTGTCGGTGTATGAAGGCGAATCCCAAGTGGATACGGTGTTTGAGCCAGAGCGATTGGGTTGGGGATATAGTTATGAGGCAGATGCAGTTCAAAATGATTTAAGAGCAGGTAGAACTGAAAATGGTTTAATGACGCATCAATTTAGTCAGGAGTTGATGGGCTTATTGGATCAAATTCGGGCTGAGATTGGGTTGAAATATCCTAACGAATAATATGAAAAAAATAATCTTTTTGTTGTGCTTCATTTCTAGCCCATTATGGGCTCAGCAAGCTTTTGAAAAAGAGATAAGGAATTACGAAAAGCAAGATTCCATATCGATGCCAGCAAAAGGACAAATCTTATTTATAGGAAGTTCTAGCTTTCGTATTTGGAAAACCTTTGCAACGGATTTGGCTGGGATTTCAGCAATCAATCGGGGATTTGGAGGATCCACCATGACAGATGCCTTGTATTATTTTGATCGTATGGTCGTGAAATATTCGCCGAGTACCGTCGTGGTTTACGAAGGAGATAATGATTTGAACAAGGGCAAAAGTCCAGAAGATTTAGCCAAAGAATATGAGGATTTTTCAAATAGATTAAAGAAGGCATTGCCTAAAACCAAATTAGTTTATTTGGCCGTGCGTCCTAGTTTGGCAAGAATTGCCATTGTTGATAAGCAAAAAAAATTTAATTTATGGTTAGCGGATTATTGTAAATCTCAAAAAGGAAGGTTCTTTTTGGACATGCATTCTCCATTTTATTTACCTGATGGCACAGTAATGCCCGATATATTTGTGGCAGACCGATTGCATTTAAACGAGAAGGGTTATCTGATTTTCTCCACAAAAATCAGGGAGTTTATTTTAGAAAAAAAATTACACTAGTTTATGAAGGAAATTGTGTTCTCATCAAAAGATTGGTTACCCGGAATTTCAGTGGATTGTGTTGTGTTTAGTTTTCATGAAAATCAACTTAAATACTTGACTTTAAAGTTTTTGAATTCAGATGTATGGTCCTTGCCAGGCGGTGTTGTTGGGAAAAAAGAAGGTATAAATGATGCGGCAAAAAGGGTTTTGAATGAACGCACGGGTTTATCGGGTATTTTTTTAGAGCAGTTTTACTGTTTTGGAGAGTTTGGAAGAAACGTAAATGCAAGAGTAGAATTCGAGAAAATCAAAAGTGATATCTTTAGAACTAAGGAAGATTTGGATTGGATTTCGAGTCGATTTATCACCATGGGATATTTAGCCGTTGTTGACTATAGCAAGGTGAATGTAACGCTAGGGGATATTTCAGGTGAATTTATATGGCAAGATGTGAATGAATTTAGGCGTTTGTTCTTAGACCATAATGAGATTGTAGATAAAGCTTTGGTCAAATTGAGGGAATGCCTGGATACCAAATTAATTGCTTTTGGCTTACTACCTGAAACTTTTACCATGTCAGAAATCCAACAAGTGTATGAAACTATATTGGGTACTTCCATTGTTCGAACCAACTTTCAAAGAAAGATTTTGAGTTTGGATATCTTAGAAAGAATTGAGAAAAAGTATTCGGGTGGGGCACATAAAGCACCTTATCTGTATCGACTAAAAAACAATCTGGAGTAAATTAAGTCATGTTGTGATACACATTTTGTATATCATCATCCTCTTCTAATCGTTCAATTAATTTTTCCACATCTGCGATTTGGTCTTCACTTAGGTCTTTGGTTTCGTTCGGAATACGTTCAAAGTCAGCGCCCATCAATTCAAACCCTTTTTCTTCCAGAAACTTTTGAATGGCACCAAAGGCGGTAAATTCACCGTAGATATTGATTTGGTTTGTTTCTTCATCTAAAAAAACTTCATCGCCCCCTAGGTCAATCAGGTCGAATTCTAATTCTTCTAAATCAATGTCCGGTTTAGCCGCAATTTTGAAAACTGATTTTCTAGTAAAGATGAAATCCAACATTCCCTGCGTGCCTAAGCTTCCTCCACATTTAGTGAACGAAGAACGTATATTAGCCACCGTTCGGTTGATGTTATCCGTTGTTGTTTCCACTAAGATGGCGATGCCGTGCAATGCATATCCTTCGTAAACAATCTCTTTGTAATCTTCTTGGTCTTTTGAAACGGCACGCTTAATCGCTCGCTCCACATTATCTTTAGGCATGTTGACAGCCTTCGCATTTTGAATGATGGCACGTAAGCGGGAATTGGCTGTAGGATCTGGTCCACCTGCTTTGACTGCGATCACAATATCTTTACCAATTTTGGTAAATGTTTTGGCCATTTGTCCCCAACGCTTAAATTTTCTTGCTTTTCTAAACTCGAATGCTCTTCCCATAGTTTAATATATTTCGAATTGCAAAAATAAAACAAGCAAAAGGATTTTCTTTACATTCTTTTAAAAATGTTCTTTTTATTTTGTTTCTCCCCATAACTCAGGAAAAGCCTATCAATTATTAGATTACCTTTGTATGATAAGGATACAATAAGCTATGCAAAAATATATTTACTTATTGCTTTTAGTGGGCATACCCCTTTTCGTTTTTAGTCAAAAGCGAAATGAAAATTATAAAATGCACATTAAGCAGTCAGAGGGAAATTTAAAGGTTGACGGAAAATTGGATGAGCCCGCATGGCATTCTGCTGCTGCAGTGAGTGATTTTATGATGGTTAATCCCTTTGATACCCTTTGCTCTAAGTTAAGGACAGATGTACGAATGACTTATGATGACAAGTATTTGTACCTTGCTGCTGAATGTTTTTTGCAATCGGAGTCCAATTATGTCGTCGAGTCATTAAAACGAGATTTTTCATTTGGAAGCAATGATAACTTTTTAGTTTTCATAGATACGTTTGAGGATAAAACAACGGGCTTTTCTTTCGGTGCCAATGCCGCCGGAGCCCAGTGGGATGGCCAAATGTCGGAAGGGGCTAAGATGAATTTAAATTGGGACAATAAATGGGAATCGGCTACCACCTATAACAATAAGTCTTGGATTTTTGAAGCGGCTATTCCATTTAAATCCATTCGCTATCGAGGAAATTCAACCCGTTGGGGGATTAACTTTTCACGATTGGATTTGAAAGCTAAAGAGAAATCGGCCTGGGCACCGGTGCCTCGACAATTCCCAACGGCCTCTTTGGCTTATGCAGGGGTATTAGTTTGGGATACGCCCCCGCCAACGCCCAAGCAAAATATTTCGGTTATTCCTTATGTTTTATCAGGAGTATCGGCCAATTATGAGACAAAGAATCCGGCGATTTTTAGAAATCAAATAGGGGGCGATATTAAGGTGTCCATAAGTTCAAGTATGAATTTGGATATGACCTTAAATCCTGATTTTTCACAGGTGGATGTGGATCGCCAACAAACCAACTTGGATCGGTTTGAATTATTTTATCCAGAAAAAAGGCAATTTTTTATTGAGAATTCGGATTTGTTTGATGGTTTTGGAACGGAAAATATTCGTCCATTTTTTTCGAGGAGAATTGGCTTAGCATTGAATCCCAAAACAGGTATTTATGAACAAACCCCCATTACCTACGGGGCCCGTTTGAGTGGTAAGTTGACAAACGACTGGCGCATCGGAGTATTGAATGTGCAATCTGAGCGAATAGAAGCTAAAGGGGTCCCTACGCAAAATTATTCGATGGTGGCATTTCAGCGTAAATTATTTGCTCGCTCTAATATGGGCGTATTTATGATCAATAAGCAATCGTTTATTGACACAGACTTACAAAAACAAAATGGCTTTTTGGAATACAATCGCAACATTGGTGTGGAATATAATCTAGCTTCTGCGAATAATTTCTGGACCGGTAAAATTTTCTATTATGGATCTTTGACTCCTCAAAATAAGGACGAAAATTTTTCGCATGCCGCATCCCTAGCCTACCAAGATAATAACTGGATTGTTAGTTGGAAACACCAATGGGTAGGAGCCAATTATAACCCTGAAGTGGGATATGTGCCCCGGGTGAATTATACATTTATCAACCCTGAGTTGGGTAAAATATTTTACCCAAAGAATAAATCATCCAAACTATTTTACGCAACTCTGAGGGCCACTTCCATGAACTATTGGAATAATCAGGGCGTCAAAACTGATAATACAACGTATGTGGCTATTGAGGGTAAGCTTAAAGATCAATCAAGTTTTGGTACTTTTATTTCGTATGATTATGTCAAACTTTTATATGATTTTGATGCCACACGAATGGGGAATACAGCTTTGAAAAGAGGCTCGGATCATGCATGGAACGCAATTAATTTTTTATACAAATCATCCCCTATTAAATTGTTGACCTTTTCAACTACCGCCCGCTTTGGGGGTTATTATGGGGATGGCTGGCGTACGGGCATTACAGGAGAGTTCGGATATCGTTTCCAGCCTTTTGGAAGTATTTCTATGGCTCTAGATTACAATGATATTCAAGACGTTCTAATTCCGGGCACCGATTTGGTGGCGGCAAAAAAAGTGTCTTCTCAATTTTGGATTATTAGGCCAAAGATCGATATCACCTTTTCAAATAAATTATTTTTTGCCACTTTTTTCCAGTTGAACCAACAAACAAAAAATGTCAATTTAAATGCTAGATTACAGTGGCGCTATAAGCCTGCATCAGATTTGTTTTTAGTGTATACGGATAATTATTTTCCAGAAATTTTTCAAATTCGTAACCGAGCATTGGTGTTAAAATTAAATTATTGGCTTAATTTGTAAAACAATTTTTAAACAGAAATCATGAAAAAATTATTGGTTATTTTAACTTGCCTAGTAGGCTTTGGTGCTATTGCACAAACTCAAGTTCCTTCTCCGCCCGCAGTTGTTGTTCAAAAAGTGGGTAATACCGAGGTGATGATTAAATACGCACAGCCTGCAGTGAAGGGTAGGTTGGTTTTTGGAACAAAAGCTCAGAAAGCATTAGTTCCTTTTGGAGAAGTTTGGAGAACAGGGGCCAACGAAGCCACGACCATTGAATTTTCAAACGATGTGACGGTTCAAGGTAAGAAATTAGCTAAAGGCGTTTATTCTTTGTTGACGATTCCAGGTGAAACAGATTGGACGATCATTTTCAATAAAGAAGCTAAAATGTGGGGCCATTATACCTATAAAGCTGAAAAGGATGTTTTACGCGTCATGGCAAAACCAAGTGAGCATAAAATGTCTGAAAGATTTACGATTGGGGTTTCGGCTACTGGCCAAGTAACCTTAGATTGGGACAAGACTTCTGTTTCATTTTACGTGAAATAAAGGCTTTGGAAATAAATAAAAGGCGGTTCTTAAGGAATCGCTTTTTTTATGCTTTTTTGATTTGAAATGCAGGTTTCATTGGCTATTTTTACCCTTATAAGCTTACGTCACGTTAAAATTTGTTTCTTATGAAAAAAGTATTGATTGCAGAAGATAGTTCAGTGATTCAAAATTTGGCTAAAAAGATTTTGGAATTTCAGAATTTCGAGATTCATGCTGTGAAAAATGGCCAACAAGTTTTAGACGAATTAGCCAAAGCTGATTTTGATATTATCTTATTAGATATCAATATGCCTGTGATGGATGGTATGGAATGTGCAAGGGCAGTACGCGCTTTAGTTGACGCAAGCAAATCTAAAATCCCTATGATTGCTATCACGGGAAATGCAAGAAATTACTCAATGGCAGAATTTAAAGAGGCGGGCTTCAATGATTTTTTAGCTAAGCCATTAAACTTTGACGCATTAGTTTCTCAAGTGAAAGCTTTAACGGAGTAATTGTATGTCCCCGATACAAGTGACGTTTTTAGGAACGGGAACTTCTCAGGGGATTCCGATGATTGCCTGCGATTGTGAAGTCTGCAGTTCCAATGACTCGCGTGATAAACGATTAAGAGTTTCCATTCATATTGAAACTCAAGGTAAAAGCTTTATCATTGACACTGGTCCTGATTTTCGCCAACAAATTCTTAGAGAAGGAATTAAGCATGTAGATGCCGTTATTTATACCCATGAACATAAGGATCATACTGCAGGTATGGACGATATTCGTGGGTTTAATTATGCGCAAAAATCTTCGATTCCATTGTATGGGCAGAAAAATGTCATAGACCAATTGAAACGCGAATTTGCCTACGCTTTTGACGAAAATAAATATCCAGGTGTTCCGGAAATTGAGGTGCATTATATTGAAAACAAACCCTTTGAAATCGAAGGTGTTTCCATTATCCCCATTAAAGTACGCCACTATTTTATCGATATTTTAGGTTTCCGTTTTGGAGACTTTACCTACATCACAGATGCTAATTTTATTTCAGACGAAGAATTAGAAAAAGCAAAAGGGTCCAAAATTTTAGTAATTAATGCCTTGCGAAAAACGTCACATGTATCGCATTTTACTTTGGCAGAGGCCTTAGAGGTAATTGAAAAAATTAAGCCCGAAAAGGCCTATATAACGCATTTGAGTCACATGATGGGTTTACATGCAGAGGTGCAAGCTGAGCTCCCTGAGCATGTTTTTTTAGCTCAGGATGGTTTAAAAATAACAATTTAATTCGATGGCACAGAAGGCTGTATTATTTGACATGGATGGGGTGGTGATTGACAATTTGCCTTACCACGTTGACGCTTGGTTATTGTATTGTGAACGTCATGGGATCCACTTAACACGAGAAATTTTTTATAAAGACCTCAATGGATTGAATTCCAAGGATACGTTTGAATGGCTTTTAAAACGCGAAATCAGCAAGGAAGAAATTAATGAATTTGAAGAGGAGAAGGAACAGATTTATAGAGGTTTTTATAAGCCTTTTTTAGCGCCAGCTCCCGGTTTAATGGATTTTTTAACCTTGCTAAAAGCGTATGGAATAAAGGCGGCTTTGGGAACTTCTGCTGGACCTGGAAATATTGACTTTATTTTAGATGGCCTAGGTATTCGGTCCCATTTTGATGCAGTTATTGGTGGAGCTGAAGTGACAAAAGGAAAGCCAGATCCAGAAATTTATGTACGTGCCGCAGGATTAGTTCATGTAAGTCCTGCAGATTGTTGGGTTATTGAAGATTCGCTTCAGGGAATTGAAGCGGGTTTGTCTGCCGGGATGAAGGTGGTAGGAATCACCACTTCGCATACGGCGGAGGAATTATCCCATACGCATATGACGAGTCCTAATTTTGTCGACTTGTTTCAAAAAATGTTTTAAGGTTTTCTATTTTTAACAAATTAAATCATCGATAATGCGCTTTTTTTTATTGGTTAGTTTATTGGTCTTCAGTCTTTTTAATAGCCTTTTTGCGCAGAAATTAAAAATGGAAATGAAGCCGGGCGAAATGATTGAGGAGTATACGCCTGAAAAATCGGGGATTATCCGTAAACTTCCAGAAGGTTATTATGATAAAACCTTAGCTCAAATTCTTGAAAAAGCGAGTAAGAAATCCTTGTCAACTAATATACCCACTGTCAGCACTAGTGAGGTTATTGTTACCTACGAAGTGCCTCCCCCAGCGAATGTGAAAGCTGTTTTTGAACAGGCGGCAGCTACTTGGGCTAATTTTTTGAAGTCTGATATACCTATTCGAATTTATGTAAAATGGCGCCCATTGGCCACCGGTATCTTAGGAAGTGCGGGGGCTTATTCGAGTGTGAGAAATTTTGTGGGGGCTAATAAGCTAAACACCTGGTATCCTATTGCATTGGCTGAAAAAATGGCTCATGCTAATTTAAATGGAGCGGAATCCGATATTGTAGCCACTTTTAATTCTGACTTCCCTGATTGGTTTATAGGGACGAATGGGGTCCCAACAAGCAATCAGATTGATTTATATTCGGTGGTGTTGCATGAAATGGGCCACGGTCTTGGGTTTATTGGCCAAATTCAAGCGGATATAACGTCTAACTCCACGAGCCTCGCTACAGCAGGTTATGGATATCCAGGGATATTTGACCAATTTATTTTTGATGGTAAAAATAAGCAGCTGGTTGACACACTAACTTATAAGAACAACTCCAATCAAATATTTAAGCAGATCACATCGGATAGTTTATTCTTTTCGTCCACGTCTGTTTTGCGAAACAATAGTAGCTCGTCGGCGCGACTCTATGCCCCTAAACCTACCCAAAGAAATCCGACTAACCCTTTAGGATATATTGAAGGATCCAGCGTTTATCACGTAGATCAAAACACTTACCCTCCAGGGAATTTAAATGCTTTGATGACACCACAAATTGCGAGGGGTGAAATCACGGCCCAATTGGGACCTATTGTCAAGGGCATGTTCAATGATATTGGTTGGTATTCCTCTAATATCATCGATGCAGAGTTAAATGATACCGAAGAGAACCAAGTGCTTTTTTCGGCAAAGGTCTATTCGGATACTCTTTGGGATGAGAAATCATTGAAGCTCATGTACTCGATTGACAAAAGTATCTTGTCGGCGACGCCGGTGACTAGTTTTACTAAGACGGGGTCAAATACCTATTCTTACTTGCTCAGTTTGCCTAAGTCGACGGCCAATCGAAAGGTTTCTTATTATTGGACTGCGAATGAATTGTCTGGCAAAAAATTCACCTCACCAGCTGAAGCCCCCGTTATTACAGGTACGAAATTTGGGAGTTACAACGAATTTGTCATAGGGGTGGATACGGTTAAGCCAATCGTCGTGTATTCAAATCCACTTAGATACATATTTACATCTCAGACCACTATTCCTTTGCCAACTTTATTGGCCCAAGATAATTTAGGAATCGATACCATTTACATGGAATACGCGATCAATGGCGCTGCATTAAAGGGGCAAGGTTTTAAAAAGCTTGTTGGCGATACCTATTCCTATTCTACCGCATTTAGTTTTTTAGCAGGTGTTTTAAAATCTGGCGATGTCATCAAATATAGAATTGTGGTTAAGGATAAGGCTAAAATCTCCAATGTAGTCAATTTACCCGCCAATGGATTTTATGAATTTAAGGTTTTGGGAATTTTAGCGTCAACTAAATCCTATGTAAATAATTTTGACCAACAACCTTTTTCTGAATTTTATTTAAAAGGATTTAATTTTAGTCAGCCCGCCGGCTTTAGCTCGCCTAGTTTAAATTCGGACCATCCTTATGCAGATGGTATCGAGGAATCCTACGATGGGGGCGGGGGTTCAGATAAATTTACTAGCAATGATGCCCTATTGTTGAAACCCATAATCATTAGGTCTGATACCGCCAAAATTTATTTTGACGAAGTGGTTTTAGTTGAGCCTGGAGATCAGGGGGAAGCTTTTTTAAATGTGAATGGAACAATTAATCGAAATTTTTTCGACTATGTAATTGTTCAAGGATCCAATGATTTGGGTAAAACATGGTCTAATTTTACCGATGGTTGGGATGCCAATTCATTCTCAATTTGGCAAAACGCATGGAATTCTAAGACAGATAGAGATGGTAATTCGACTGCTGCAGGCAGTCCATCTTTGTTGAAAAAACGCGAGATAGATATGCTGGCCTCAGGTAAATTTAAGCCGGGAGACCAAGTCATTATTCGATTTAGATTACATGCAGATGTGGGGGCTCACGGTTGGGGTTGGTGGATTGATAACTTAAACATTCAAGGGTCCAGTACCATCAGCAACCCGATTTTGGCTATTGAGCCAGGCGCGGATATCAGGGATTTACAGGTTTCTCCTAACCCGACCAGCGGTCTTTTGTTAATCCAAATGCCATTAGCGGGGAATGAAAATAAAGAAGTAAATATTGTGTTTTCAGATATGATGGGAAAAATGCTTATTTCAAAAAAATATCAATTAACTGGAAACTTGTTCAAGGAAGAGTTGAATTTATCTGCTTTAGCGCAAGGGACGTATTTATTGCATGTCCAAACGGGTGATAAATTAATTAGTAGAAAAATTGTACTCATTAAATAATGGGTTTTTATTAAATTGCATTTCGATTTATACGGGTCGGTTCATTAAATAATTTTTTATGTCTTGGTTTTCAAGAAAAGATAAAGGGATTCAAACCCCCACAGAATTTAAGCGCGAGGCACCAGACGGTTTGTGGTATCAATGTCCGTCTTGTAAAAAGGCGATACATACGAGAGAGCATCGTTTGTTTTCTTATACGTGTTCTAGTTGCAATTACCATGAAAAGATAGGGTCACAGGAGTATTTTGAACTGCTTTTTGACATGACCAAATACACCGAATTAGATGCTCAAATGGGATCTGGGGATCCACTTTCCTTTGTAGATACTAAAAAATATACAGACCGAGTGGCTTCCACGGAGTTAAAAAGCGGATTGAAAGATGCAGTTCGTTCTGCTTATGGAGAAATGAATGGAAGTCCGATTACTATTGCTGCCATGGATTTTAGTTTTATTGGCGGTTCGATGGGCTCAGTGGTAGGAGAGAAAATTTCCCGAGCGATTGATCATTCCATTAAAACAAGGAGTCCTTTTTTAATGATTTCAAGATCGGGTGGTGCCCGTATGATGGAGGCTGGATTTTCTTTAATGCAAATGGCTAAAACTTCTGCTCGATTGGCGCTGTTGGCCGAAGCAAAAATCCCCTATATTTCATTATTAACGGACCCTACGACAGGAGGAGTGACAGCTTCATATGCGATGTTAGGCGATTTTAATATTGCTGAACCTGGAGCTTTAATTGGCTTCGCTGGTCCGCGTGTGATTCGTGAAACGATTGGCAAGGACTTACCCAAAGGTTTTCAAAGTTCAGACTTTGTTTTGGACCACGGATTTTTAGATTTCATCGTGGACCGTAAGGATCTTAAAGATAAGTTGAGCGCTTTGCTTACCATGCTAAAATAGATATTCGCAATAGGCTAATTTCCTGTTTTAAAACATAAATAAAAAACCCTTTGCAAGTTTTGCAAAGGGTTTTTTAATATAAATCTGATAAAATTACTCAGCTATTACAGCGGCGGCTGCAGCTGCAGCTGCTGCTGCGGTGGTCACTTTACCTCTTGTTTTCTTTTCTTTTTCTGGTGCAGGAATTACATCCTCAACTCCAGCAAAAACACGACCACAATGCTCGCAAACAATAATTTTCTTCTTGTCCTTGATATCGGTTTGTCTTTGTGGTGGCACAGAACTAAAACATCCTCCGCAAGCGCCACGTTTCACCATAACGACAGCAAGACCATTTCTAGCGTTATCACGAAGTTTTTCATATGACTTTAGCAAACGAGCATCTACTATTTTCATTGCTTTTTCACGATCCTTTAAAGACTTTTGCTCATCTTCTTCGCTTTCTGCAATAATCAGCTCCAACTCTTTTTGCTTAATTTCTAAATCTTTTTTGCGCTCAAATAGGGCAGATTCAACTCCGGCAACTTCATCGTTTTTATTCAAAACTTTGAAATCAATCTCCTTGATACGCTTGTCTGCAATTTCCATTTCGATTCCTTGAAGCTCTACTTCTTTCGAAATAGCTTCAAATTCACGGTTATTGCGCACATTCATCTGCTGCTCCTTGTACTTGATAATTAACTTTTCAGATTCTTTCTTAGCATTTTTGTAGCCAGAAATTTGCTCATCCAAAGTTTCAATTTCTTGTTGGAATTTAGATAGACGCGTTTCCATCCCAATAATTTCATCTTCTAAGTCGCGCACCTCTTCAGGTAAATCACCCCTTACTTTCTTGATATTGTCTAAGGCTGAATCTATTGTTTGAAGCTTTAACAATGCTTCTAACTTTTGGGCAATCGTTGTTTCGGTTACTGTAGCCATTATTATTGTTACGTTTGAAAGTATTAAACCTCTCTTAATTTTTAAGTATATAACACTGGATTAGTGCAAATATCACTTTTCAGAACGGCAAAAGTACTAAAAATATTTGATAAATAATCAAGGATTGCATCCTTTATCATTACTTCCGATTCATAATGTCCTATATCACAGATTAAACACTTATTTTCTGCATCAAAGAACTCGTGATATTTAAAATCTGCTGATACATAGGCATCTGCTTTTTGTTTTTTTGCTTCGTTTAGTAAAAAACTACCCGCTCCGCCGCAGACGGCTACCGTCTGAATTTCCTTTTTCAATAGGGCTGTATGTCTAATTTGACCTAAGTCCAATTGTTTTTTAAGGTGCTTCAAAAATTCCTCTGAACTCATCGGTTTTTCTAATTGGCCTATAAAACCCGACCCCACATCCTGCCAGCGATTACTTAAACTCGTGATAAAATAGGCTACTTCCTCATAAGGGTGCACTTCATTTAGTACTTGGAGAATCTCATTTTCTAGGTGGGAGGGGAATATCATATCCACTTTCAATTCTTTTTCAGTCGAGGGTGCATTTTTTTCTCCTTGAAAGGGGTTTGAATTTTCCGAAGGTGTAAATCGGCCCGTTCCCTCACTCGAAAAGCTACATGAACTATATTCACCTATATTTCCAGCACCTGCTTCATGTAATTTTTCCCTCACTATTTTTTCAAAAGCTTCCGGTACAAAATAACTTAGGTTTTTTAAGGCGTTTGAAAAGGGCATTAATACTTTTCCTTTCAGGCCTATTTTTTTGGCTAAATGATAACTTACGCCCAAAGGAGCGTGATCTAGGTTTGTGTGTGATGCGTAAAGTGAAATGGAATTTTGGATGGCTTTAATGACGGTTTTCTCTACGTAGTTAGCTCCAGTTAATTTTTTTAATCCTTTGAAAATGATGGGATGATGCGAAACAATCATATTGCAACCTCTTTTGATGGCTTCGTCCACAACTTCTTCCGTGCAGTCTAAACTGATGAGGATGCCTGTTACGGGCGCGTCTCTATGGCCAATGAGCAATCCCGAATTGTCATACGATTCTTGCCATGCAATCGGTGCCCACTTTTCCATGGCTACACAAACATCTTGAACTAACATACATTATTTGTTTATCTGCTGCAAAGGTAAAATTCTTTAATTGTTGGCGAAATTAATCGTATATTTAAATAATTCTTAGTGAATCCCCATAATTTATGCGTTGCAGACCTGCACTTGTTCTAGTAGAACGAAATCACATTTTATTGATGAAGTACCAATATGGTACAGAATTTGTTTACAATTTACCAGGGGGCAATCCAGATCCAGGGGAAACTTTTCCAGAAACGATTATTCGTGAATGTCAGGAAGAATTAGCGATCGAAGTAGAAGTGGGAAATATCTTGATGGTAGGGGAAATTTTAGCTTCAGATAAAAGAGATGCCTCCGTTCATTTGTTGTTTGAAGGTAAAATCATAGCAGGCATTCCGATTCTTCAAGCGGATCAAACAAGTGCCATTGAATTAGTTTGGGTATCCATTTCAGAGATTACCAAATTAAACATGTATCCTAATGTGTCAGTAGAACTACAAGACATGTTATTTCTTCAAAAACCCGGAAAGTATATTGGCGCTATTGACCAGCGTTGGGTTTAACGAGATTTGCTGGATAAAAAGCCGTACCTACAAGTAAGCCAACCATACTGGCTACTAAACCATACCAAACAGATGGAATATCATTTGGGTTAATGAAATTAAAGTAAATCCAGACTAATAACCCAGCGGCCATACTCAAGTGCGAACCCATCGGACTCGCTTTTTTCCACCATAAACCAGCATTTAAGGGGATAAATAATGACACAAGGCTAAATGCAGATGCCTCGCTCACTAATTCAAAAATATTTTGTCGGGTAATGGCCATCCAAATACATGCTCCTGTTACTAGGACCACGGAAATTCTAATGTAAAATAAAACTTTTTTGTCATCAGGATTTTTAAGGCTGGGTTTCAATAAATTTTCCCCCAAGACACTGGCCGGCGCTAAAATAGCTCCACTGGTGGTACTTAATAAGGCGGAAAGTAGCGCACCCAAAAATAGTATTTGAACTCCATAGGGGGTGAATTTCATCACAAGGTTTGGAATTAATAAAGTATCCTCTGCGAGTAGACTTGGGTAAAGTCTCACGGCTATGAGGGCAATTAATAGGGGTAGCATAGCAATGCTTAGATACATCATTCCGGCGGCCAAACTAGCTTTTGAGGCTATATTGGCACTTTTTGCCGACATGACCCTTTGGAAAATATCTTGCTGGGGAATAGACCCTAAACCTATAGTCATCCAGGCAGCGCTATAGGTCAACCAATCCACCCACGTGTTTTCTTTGGGAATAAACCTGAAAAATCCTGAGGGTTGTTGGTCTATAAATAAACCCCAATCAGGAATTTTATCCAAAAACAAATAGGCCAAAAATAGCAGTCCAACAATCAAAATGATATTGTGCAGAAAGTCGGTAATGGTGATCGACCACATGCCACCCAAGAGCGTGTAGGTCATGACTAAAACAGCCCCTATCACAATTCCCATTTCGGTGGTGATGGGTAAAAGCAAATGCAAAGTCATGCCCAGGGCAACGAGTTGGGCTGAAATCCAACCAAAATACGAGGGGATCATCACGATAGCCGATAGTTTTTCGGACATCGCCCCAAACCTAATTCTGAAATAATCACTAAAAGTTAACACGGGGAGCGGATACAGCTTTTTGGCATATATAGACCCTACGATGAGTAATCCTAAGGCGGCCCCAAATGGTTCTTCGATGATGGCTAAGACTCCTCCGTGAACAAATTCACGTGGCGCTCCTAGCATTGTTTCGGATCCAAACCACGTTGCAAAGGTCACCATGGTGGCTAAGGCAAAGGGAAGCGACCGGCCTGCTAGAATAAAATCCTGAGTAGAATGCACTTTTTTACTCGCCCACCAGCCTACGACTAAGTTTAAGAGTAGATAAAAAATGACGAAGCCAACCAACATAATTGTCTAAAATTTAAACCAAAATTATCGATTTTTAGGAGAACCTTTTACCTTTACTTAACATTGGAAATATTTATATGTCGAATCAATTTGTTAGAGCACTAGGCATTTTCTTAATTTTGACGAGCGTATTTTCCTGTTCTAGTACTCGCTGGAATCGTTCATTTCGCAAATCCCCCCTTTCTAAGCTTGCCAGTGGTATTTTAATCCAAGATTTAAACACCGGTAAAGTCGTTTTTTCTCACCAAGCAGATCAGTTTTTCATGCCTGCTTCCAATGCTAAATTGGCCACTTTTTTAATGGCCAAGTCTTTTTTAGGGGATTCGATACCTTCATTTGCCTACCTAGAAAAAAGGGATACCTTGTTTTTTTGGGGTACTGGGGATCCGACCCAATTAAATCCATCCTTTAAAAATTCATCGCTAATCGATTTTTTAAGCAAGTCTACCAAGGTGCTTGTATACTGTGCGCAACAAAAGGAAATTCCTCCTTTGGGTTCGGGTTGGTCCTGGGACGACTACAACGATAGCTATTCTGCAGAGATTTCTCCAATGCCACTTTATGGAAATCTGGTAGGTTTTTCAGTTAAAAACCAACATTGGGAGACCACTCCCCATTTTTTTAAATCAGCTATTTCAGGTACCCATTCGTTCAATTATGTGCTCAGAGACCGCTTGAAAAATGAATTTACATTGCCTGCTTTGCAGTCAGAACGGAAGGTTCAGCAAGTTCCCTTTGTGACTTCCGCTTCTTTGACGGCAAAATTATTGGCAGACACACTCAAAAAAAATGTGGTGGTACAAAAGAAAGTCATGGACCCCTTGGCTAAAATTCAGTATACCGGTTTGTTGGATTCTTTGTATGTACCCATGCTGCATGAAAGTGATAACATGATAGCCGAGCAATTATTGTTGTTAATTGGCGCAAAAAACCAATGGCCTGGTGGGGCTCAAGAGATCATTTCACGGTTGAAGAAAGAATCGAATTTAGAATTTTTGAAAGCGGTTCGTTGGGTCGATGGATCAGGTCTATCTCGCTATAATTTATTTAGGCCCATGGATTTTATTGAAATCTTAACGGCTTTGTCTCAAAAATTGGAACCGGCCAACTTACATTATTTGCTTCCCCAAACAGGTAAGTCAGGGACTTTAAAAAGTGTTAAGCTGAAATCGGATGATCAAGTCATTTGGGCTAAGTCAGGCTCATTTAGCAATACCTATGATTTATCAGGGTTTTTCCAAAATTCAAAAGGGAAGACCTATGTGTTTTCCATCATGACTAATTTGGCCAACCATCCTGTCGCGGAAAGCAAGCGCGATGTGATCAATTTTCTAGAAAATTTAGATTAATTCTTTTTTAGGAATTGGTGATAAATTCCATAACTGAGCCCAATAAACAGCATGACATATATGACACTTTGTAGATTTGTCAATAAAGTTCCCAATAAAAATAGGGAGGACAAAAATACGAGTAATGTAGGCAAATAGGGATAAGCCCAAACGCGATATGGCCTAGGCAAATTAGGTTCTTTTATCCTGAGTCGGATTAACGCTGCAAATCCTGACAAGTAACTAGCCACAAAAAAGAATGTGGCGATATCAGAAAGTCTTTCGTTTATCTCCTTGCCTACTAATAAAAATAAGCATGCCAGTGCCAACGTAATATGGGTGGCGAAACTTGGGCTGCCTACCGCATTTATTTCACTTGCTTTTTTGAAGAATAGGCCATCTCGACTCATCGAAAAAATGACTCTTGGCGCAAACATCACTTGCGTATTTAATATGCCTAAAATACTGACCATTAAGAATAATGTGATCCACCTTCCCATATTAGCACCAAAAATATAGGTCATGGTATCGGCGGCGGCCAATTTGCTTTGGCTTAAAATAGAAAAAGGTAAGCTATATAAAATGGCGATGTTGATCATGATGTAAATGAAAGCCACAACGATCACGCCTATAAACATCGATGTAGGCATTGTCTTTTCCGGGTTTTTATTCTCTTCTGTGAAGTAGGCGGCGGTGTGCCAACCGTCAAACGCGTAAAATATGGACAACAATGCTGTCATAATTCCCGACCATAAAGGTAGGCCGATGGGCGCCGAGGGGGATTCAGAGATGGCGCCGCCATTTCCCATGAATGCGCAGATGCCGATAAAAAACAATAGGGCAAGGGCTTTAATTCCACTCAGCCATTCCTGGGATTTTCCGGCTAGGACTACACCCAATTGGTGAAAAGCCCATAGCAAAATTAAAATCCCTAAACTGCAGGAAACCAGGTAGCTTGTTAATAATGGAAAAAGGATGGCAAGGTATTCCGAGAACGTGTAGGCACCAAAGCCGAGGGCGGTGACGGTGCCGAGCCAACTAGATAGCCCTACTAAAAATCCAATATATCGACCGAATGCGCGTTCGGCGTACCCATACCAAGCACCTGCTTTGGGAATGGATAAACTTAATTCGAGTACGCAACTAACACCTAATAGTGCATAAATAGCGACTAAAACCCAAAGTGCGATAATTAAAGTGGGACTATGTAGAGCTGCCGCGATGGGTCCTGGTTTGCGTAAAATGCCAGTGCCCACGGTTCCCCCAAGCGTGACCGCCACTCCGAATGTGGTGCCTAAAACTTTCCATAATTGGTTAGTTCCCGCTTTCATTTTTCTTCAATGTGTAATCGGCAATCAAAGGAAAATGGTCTGAATATTTGATATTTCGCAAGGTTTTAAATCGGACGATATTCCAATCGTCTGAGAAAAATTGATTGTCGATCCGAACAAAATACGGGCTTCTATTTAACGTAAATCCAAAACCACGACCAGCTTCTTCGAACGAATTTTTTAAGCGCTCGCGAATGGTCCCATAGGCCCAACCATAAGGGGTTTCATTTAAATCACCCACAACGATGACAGGAAATTGACTTTGTTGGATTAGTCGATTGATCTGATTCATCTCATCTCGGTGATGAATAAAGCCTTTTCGCATGGAGGCTATAATTCCCCTGCCTTCTTTTTTGGCATCCTCATAATCTTGATCCCTGATTTTCCCCGTTACTTTTCCTACTCGGATGCCCATGGACCATAGTTGTAAATTGATCACGCGGACCGTATCCTCTTGGATAACTAAGTCGACCATCAAATAGCCATTGGCCGAATTAGCAAATTGTTTTCCTTCTTTATGGATGATCGGATATTTAGTAAAAATGGCCAATCCCATCTTCTCGTTCTTATCAAAAAGATCTTCTTTTAAAGGAATGAAGGCATAATTTGGGTATTGTTCAGTCATCATGCTGATACTTCTGTAGGGCTTTCGATCTGTATTAGAATAAAATTCTTGGAAACATTTTATGTCGGCGGTATAGTCTAACATGAACGACTTAAGCTTCGCTAAAGATTCCTTTTTCGCTTCATAATTATTGGAATACATGCCGTAAACATTATAGCTTAATACCTTAACTGAATTTTTAACCAAGGGATTTGGACTATTAAAAACGATACTTCTTTGGATAAAAGAATAGCCCAACAATAGGACGATCAGTGGCAATAAGGCTCTTTTTGCCCTTTGGAATATCCAATATAGCAAGGATATAAAACACAATATTTGAGCATAAGGCATGGTCATCATGATGAATCCGGCGAGCCAATGATCAATCACGAGGGAATAACTTAATACATAAGTAAGGATGGTATATAGACAGAGGGGCAAAGTTCCAAGCCAAATAAGCGAAGAAATGAATTTTTTTAGGAAAGATTTTTGACTTGATTTTGGAGAACTCTGCTTTCTCATATTCAAATATACGCATAGACTCGGAAAGGGAATTACATTTTATAATTTTTACATGTAGGATTGTGTTTTTCAAAAAATATTTCTACTTTTGCAATCCCTTTTAACTACAATATTATTTAGAGGGCATAAGCTTAAATTAAAATATAACATTATGGCAAAGGTTTGTCAATTAACAGGAAAAAGAACAAGAGTAGGAAACCACGTTTCTCACGCTAATAATAAGACAAAACGTAAGTTTTTTCCAAACTTGCAAACAAAGAAATTTTTCTTAGAATCTGAAGGTGTTTGGGTTCGTATGAAAGTTTCTGCGAAAGCAATTCGTACCATCAATAAGAATGGTTTTGAGAAAACTTTAATTCAATCTGCACGTAAAGGTACATTGAGCGTATAGTTTTTAATAAAAAATTAACGAAATTAGCCTCCTTGAATTTCAAGGAGGCTTTTTTTATTTAATATGTTGACACCATCTGAACTTATTCGGTACCAAAAACAGCTAAAACTTCCGGAGTGGGATATTGAGAAACAAACGCTTTTAAAATCTTCTCATGTGTTGGTTGTGGGAGCTGGGGGCTTAGGGGTTGCCGCGCTTCCTTATTTGGCTGCTGCGGGTATTGGTCAGATTAGTATTGTGGATCCTGACGTGGTTGATTTATCCAATTTAGGCCGACAAGTTATCTATTCCTCTGCGGAGGTGGGGCAATCCAAAGCTCTTTTAGCCCAAAGGTATTTACAGAACTTGAATCCGGAGGTCAACGTAAGTAGTTCCGAGGTTAAATTGACATCTGAAAATGCAGCTGAATTTATTCAAAAAGCAGATTTGATCGTAGATTGTACGGATAATTTCGCCGCCCGTTATTTAATTAATGACCATTGTGTTTCTTTAGAAAAGCCATTTGTATATGCTGCCATTCACGCTTGGGAAGGCTTATTGAGTGTTTGTAATGCGCTATCACCTAATGGTACTCGCACGGCAACGTATCGTTGTTTATTTCCAGAATCGCCCAATATGTCGGAGATTCCTAATTGCGATGAAGTGGGTGTCTTGGGATTTATACCTGGTATAATGGGTTTGTTGCAAGCAAAGGAAGCTATTTTTTATTTGGCAGGTATTTCATCTCCAGCGCAGGGCGCGCTTCTTCGTTGGGATGCTCGCGACATGTCGATGAAGCATTTTAAAGTCGAAAGAGAGCCCGATGCAGCCTTACATATTTTTCCAAAAACGAATTTAGATGAAGTTCGGGAAATCCAAGTTGGCGAAGCGTACGCCTTATTGCAACAAAATTTAGCTTACATTTTAGATGTTAGAGAAATGGACGAATTTGCCATCGCTTCTATTCCTGATTCATTACAAATACCGATGCACAAGGTCTCCAATAATATTGCGAGCTTGCCGGTCCATAAAAAGTGCCTAGTGATGTGCCATCATGGGATGAGATCTGCCCACGTAATCCGATTTTTACAGCAAGAAAAGGGTTTTACTAACCTTTATAATGTAACGGGTGGAATCGATGCCTGGTCTTTGAAAATTGACCCTAGCATTCCTAGATATTAACGATATCTCCGTAAAGATCAAATTCCTCTGCCTTATTGATTTTAACATGAACAAAATCACCAAGCCTTGCATATTGTTCGGCTGGGATTAGGACTTCGTTGTCGACTTCTGGACTGTCAAATTCGGTTCGGCCAACAAAATATCCACTCTCTTTTCTGTCGACTAAAACTTTCACCGTTTGGCCTACTTTTGCTTGATTCAACTCCTCTGAAATGGTTTGCTGGAGTGCCATGATCTCATCAGACCTCTCTTGTTTAACTTCCTCTGGCACATTATCTTCTACCAAGTAGGCATGCGTGTTTTCTTCATGACTATAATTGAATATCCCCAAACGGTCAAATCGCATACGCTCGACAAACGAATAGGTCTCTTCAAAATCTGCCTCAGTTTCACCAGGATACCCTGAAATTAAGGTGGTTCGTAAGGCTATGCCTGGAACTTTTTCTCGAATGGTTTGGATGAGTGCTTCTGTTTTTTCGCGGGTGATTCCTCGGCGCATGTGCTTCAACATAGCATCTGAACCACTTTGCAGTGGCATATCTAAGTAGCGACAAATATTTTCACGCTCAGCCATCGTGTCTAAAATTTCCAATGGAAAGCCTGCTGGATACGCGTATTGTAAGCGAATCCATTCGATTCCATTGACATCTGAAAGTCGTTCTAATAATTCTTTTAACTTCCGACCTCCTGTTTGACCCTCTTTTAAATCTAAACCGTAAAAGGTTAAATCCTGTGCGATTAAAATTAATTCCTTGGTTCCTTTTTTGGCTAATGAATTGGCTTCTAAAACCAATTCGTCCATATTTCTAGAAACGTGTTTCCCCCGCATGATGGGAATAGCACAGAAACTACAGGGTCGATCGCAGCCTTCAGCAATCTTTAAATAGGCAAAATGAGCAGGTGTGGTCAGAAACCTTTCGCCCACTAACTCATGCTTATAATCTGCTTTTAAGGCCTTGAGTAACCTTGGTAATTCATTGGTTCCAAAGAATGCGTCAACCAATGGGATTTCTTTTTCTAGGTCGTCTTTGTATCGATGTGATAAGCAACCCGTTACATATAATTTGTCGATTTTTCCGGCTTCTTTGGCATCTACATACCGTAAGATTGTGTCGATCGATTCTTGTTTGGCAGTGTCTATAAAACCACAAGTGTTGACCACAACGATGGATGCTGTGTCCTTTTTTGCTTCATGCGTCACTTCTAGGCCATTGCCTTTTAGTTGGGTATAAAGTACTTCCGAGTCAACGAGGTTTTTCGAACAACCTAGGGTTACGATGTTGATGGAAGCTTTTGGTTTTACTTTTGTTTTCATTCAATTCAAATTAGCATGCAATTTACAAAGAATTATGAGAGTTTTGCTTGCTCTTTTTTATTCAAAATTTGCGTGAAAGAATAAAATTTTAGTAGTATTGCAATTCAAAAAACTTATTTAAAATGAAAAAATTGATATTAACATGTGCACTAGTGACCTTTGGTCTCATGTCTTTTGCCCAAAGTTTAAACACATTAACTGCCAAGGAGAAAAGGGCTGGGTTCCAATTATTATTTGACGGAAAGACTTTAAATGGTTGGCATACCTACAACAAACCAGGTATGATTGGTAATTGTTGGACCGTGGAGGATGGTGTCATTTCTTTTGATATGACCAAAAAAGAGCGCGGTGATTTAATTACAGATGCGGAATTTGAAAACTATGATTTTTCAGTGGAGTGGAGAATTTCAAAAAATGGGAATTCAGGAATTATCTTTAATGTAACGGAAGACCTAAAATACCATAGTACGTATAATACAGGGCCTGAAATGCAAGTACTTGACAATGATGGCCATCCTGATGGAAAAATATTTAATCACCGTTCTGGGGATTTATATGATTTAATTAAATCATCATCTGAGCCTGTTAAGCCAGTAGGCGAGTGGAATACAGCTCGAATTGTGTGTAATCGCGGTTTACTACAACAATATTTGAATGGGGTTAAGGTAGTAGAAACTCGTTACGATGATGCCAATTGGAAAACGATGATAGCCGGATCTAAATTTAAGAACATGCCTGCTTTTGGATTAAATATGAAGGGTCGTTTAGCTCTTCAGGATCACGGAAATCCAGTTTGGTTTAGAAATATTAAGATCAAGAAATTGTAGTCTTGTCATTGTGAGAATAAAAAAATCCGCTCAGACCGAGCGGATTTTTTTATTTAAAATAACCCAAGATTTCGTCCGTAATCATTTGATGTCCCTTTTCATTCGGGTGATTTACTTGGGACATGTAGTCGATTAAATTACTGCCGCTTTTCACTTTGTTTTTATACAGGGCATAGGTATCGATCAGGCCAATTTGAAAGTTCTTAGCTAGTTCTTTGATTTGGTTCGCATGTTGGTCTAAAATCGAAAGATCATCCTTGATGTCCACTCTTTGGTCTGGACTTGGGGTCAATAAAATAACTTTAATGTTTTTTTCTAACGCCAATCGGATCATTTTTTCCCAGGCTATTTTTGCTCGCTCTAGACCCATACCCCGATCATTTAATGCATAATCAATAAACAATACATCAGGTTTGTGCGTCAGCACGTCAGCCTCAAATCTTTTAAGTCCACTCTCTGAGTGTTCTCCGCCAATCGATGTATTGATAACATTAACTACGGTCATTGGATAGGCAGATTTCAGGTCTTTTAAAACCAAATAGGGATAGGATGCCAGCGTATTCACCACCGGTGTTTTAAAGTATCCAGCCGGAACAGAATGACCATGGAAAACTAAATTGATCGTCCTATTTTTAGGCCATTCCACCAACATTTCTGCTTTGATTTTTTCTAGGTAATTGGCCTTCGAAGCAATTTCTTGTCCATGCAATTGGCTCACCGCAAAAAACAAAAAAGTAAAAATCAAGTATCGGTTTTTCATGATCATTAATTTAAAAAGATTTCGTCAACCAGTAGTAATGCTCTTTTGTCTTTAGCCACAGCACGCGTACGTACTTTTGCTTTATCTTTAGCAACATTCAATTGTGGGATTTTCTCCAGTGGTTTTGCGATGATTTTCATTTCGCTAAAAAGGGTTGGCTTGAATTTCACATCGATGGCATATAACTCGTGGAATCTCGTTTCCTTAGGAACGGGAACTTTCATTATATGAATCCGCTTAAATGGACCATTTGCATTTGTTTTCCCCCATATCTCGATGGCTTGAGGAGGGAAAATTCCGGTGGTTAATTCTTCCATAATCCGTAAGGAAACAATGGAAATAATTTTTGGTGTTTTGAAATTTAGATTTAATTCCATGTCATTATTACGTACGCCAGTCCAAAAATTAGCCCATGCAGGAGCATTGGCACTAAAGGTTCCTAGGTTCCGGTCGAAAAATGATTTTGGCCCATTGGCTTGATGTACACGATTTAATGGCAAAACAACCGTGACACTATCCGGGGTGATCGCACATTTATAGTATTCAAAAACCGCTTCATCACTTCCGATCCAGCCTGCTTTAAACGCTCTCGCTCTAATTCTGGTGTTTGAATTAATCAAAACATTTCCATTGAAAATGGGAGATTTAGAACTGTCGATAGGTGTTCCATCCATCGTATAACGTATCTCAACGCCCTTAATCGTATGAAATAAGGTGAGCGGCGCCTTTGTGTCAAAAATGGTCGATGTATTTTTCAACTCAGGTGGATTAAGCTTTATGGGGCTTTTACCATCGTCTTTAAATCCACCTATGATTTGGACCGATTTAAATTTAGTAGATAGCGCTTTTAGGTCTTCCACAGTGAGAGGTGTATCCCAAAGATAAATGGACTGAAGCTTTTTGAATCCTAGCATGGCCACTTGTAAATCTTGGTAATTTACTTGCGTCCCAGATAGCGAAATGCTTTTTAAATGAGTTAACGTATTAAGTGCCAAAAGTCCTTTAGCCGTAATATTGCTGAAGTTTAATTCCAAGCGCTCTAAGTTTTCAAATTGGGCTATGGTCAACAAATCCGAATCTTTTACAGGCATTTTAGCCACACTTAGAAAAACGATTTGTTTTTTTATGGCGACTAATTCCTCCAATTTTTTGGAATTAAATTCATTTTTATTGAAGATATGAACGCGCAAGGCCGGTGAGTTTTTTGCTAGAGGCGCGATGGTTCTATATTCGTTTGTTAATTGATCGATGGTTTCCTGGTTTGCCTCAGAAAAATCATAATTTTGAGACTGATCATTGACTGAAACAAATAATCTATTCCCCATGATTCGGAGTGAATCAGTGGCTGGCAATTCCAAAACTTTTTTGGTAAACGTTGCATTTCCTTTGATCCAAAGAGCTAAAATCATTTTCTCTTCATCGGTCAATTGTGGCTGTCCTGAGACCGGCATGTGTTTTTTGTATTCTAATGGAAGGTGAATTCGCTCTAATAAGAGGCTTGTTTCTGGTTTTCCAGTGACGAATAATTTGCCGGATTTACCCCCTTTTAAAATACCCTCCTTGCTGGATAAATCGAGGCCCCCTTTTTTCTTTTCGGGATTATGGCAACTGACACATTTATTCTGTAAAATGGGGTTGACCATGTGTTCAAAAACCAAGGCTTCCTCTAGATAGATCTGTTTTCCTTGTTGGAAAGGCTCCAACACAAAACCATCTCCATGCGTAAGTTCTGATCCAAAATGGCCAGTTGAGATCAGTAAAATGGACATGAAGCCAATCAACAACCGGGAATTCAGCTTTTGGTAAAAGGATAAATTTCTGATCCAGTAGGTTCCGCTAAAGACGATAAATAAAGTAACGGCTGCCCACTTATGCCAGAACAAAGTGTCTCCCGAATATCCAGATTCTTTTGAAAGAAATAATCCAAAAATAGTAGTAAGTCCTGTTAGGGCCGCGCCTGAAATCCAAGCATCAGAAACCCATTGTTCCGCGGTGTCAATCCATTGGGTGTTTTCACGGGTAAATCGGAAAAACTCCCAAGCCATTAACAAAACCAATAAAACGATTGGGAAATGTAGGACTAGTGGGTGTAATCTGCCAAAGGACTGAAGCCAAATAGGAACAACAATTTGATCCTCAAAGGCCAATAAAAACGCTAGAAATACCGTAGATATGAGTACAAATTGTTCAACAATACCCCTCCATTTTTTATTCATACTCAACCTAGCTTAAGATATCTCTAACCACTTTCCCTGAAATATCGGTTAATCGATACCGCCTTCCCAAATGTTTGAAGATTAATTTCTCATGATTTAAACCTAATGTATGCAAGACGGTTGCTTGGAAATCATGTACATGGACAGGGTTTTTAATGATATTATATCCTAATTCATCGGTTTCGCCATAGACCATACCCGGTTTGATTCCACCACCCGCCATCCAAATACTGAAACATCTTGGATGATGATCACGGCCATAGTTTTCTGGGGTCAATTTCCCTTGGCTGTAACTAGTACGCCCAAATTCCCCACCCCAAATCACCAAGGTTTCATCCAATAAACCTCTTTGTTTTAAATCGGTTACTAAGGCAGCGGAGGCTTGATCCACATCTTTGGCTTGGCTTTTAATTTCAAAAGGAAGGTTGCCATGTTGGTCCCAACCCTGATGATATAATTGGACAAAGCGCACGCCATTTTCGGATAGTTTACGAGCCAATAAGCAATTCGCCGCAAAAGTACCTGGAACCAAACAATCGGGTCCATAAAGTTTAACGATATCATCCGATTCTTTGGACAAATCCATTACTTCCGGAACTGCCGTTTGCATCCGATAAGCCATTTCATATTGCTTTACTTTGGCCGTAATCTCAGGATCCCCAAATTCCTCGTAGGACATTTGGTTTAATTGGGCCAACTGGTCCAGCATTTCTCTGCGTTCGCCCCTGGCCATTCCCGCAGGATCTTTGATGTATAAAACGGGATCTTCTCCTTTAGAAAATTGAACTCCTTGGTGGATTGAATCTAAAAATCCATTAGACCAAAGTTTCGAATAAACTCCTTGGCCATTCCCAATTCCCCTCGATAATAAAACAGTGAAATCCGGTAAATTTTTATTTTCATTTCCTAATCCATAGCTCAACCAAGCTCCCATACTAGGTCGGTTTCCTTGCTGGGACCCCGTTTGTAAAAAAGTCAATGCCGGGTCATGGTTGATAGCTTCTGTGTACATCGATCGAACCACGCATATATCATCCACAATTTTGGAGGTATAAGGCATGATGTCACTGATATAAGTCCCAGACTTACCATATTGCTTGAAATTTGCGAAGGAAGCGGCCAGTGGAAATGATGCTTGATTCGCTGTCATCCCTGTCAATCGCTGCTCTCCACGCACGGAAGGAGGTAAATCCATCCCATACATTTCACATAATTTAGGCTTATAATCAAAGGTCTCCAATTGAGAAGGAGCTCCATTTTGAAACAAATAAATCACACGTTTTGCTTTGGGAGCAAAATGAGGAATGCCTGGCGTAAATCCAGACTCTTCACGATCACCTCCATTGAGCAAACCTGGAATCATTAAGGAACCTAAGGCCACACTTCCCAAGCCTAAACTCATCGTGGAAAGGAATCGTCGCCGATTAAAATTCAAACCATGTTCTAATATTTCCTTTTCCATAATTTAAGACTTAGTAATGGTTTCCTCTAAATTATAAATGGTATTAACTACACGCATCATGGCAGCTAAAAGTTTTTTATCTACGTTGGCCGCGATCGGAAATTCCCCCACCGCTAAAATTTTGGTTGCCTGTCCTTGGGTAATTTTAGCTCTTTGACTCAGGAAGTAGGTATTTAACACCCCCAACTCTTTTTCAGATGGATTTCGACACACAATCATTCGGAAAGCCTTTTTGATTTTATCCGCAGGGTTACTTTTTTCCGATAATAGTTTTGCGGCTAAAACTCTAGATGCCTCTAAAACGGTTGGGTCATTCAGCATCATCAGCGCCTGCAATGGAGTATTCGTTTTTAGCCTTTTGACTTCACATAAATCCCGATTACTAGCGTCAAAAATACTCATCGTCGGCGGTGGAACGGTCCGTTTGATCAAGGTATATATTCCTCGTCGATATAAACTTTCCCCATGGTCTTGCACGTATATGGACAATAATCCCCGTCCAGAAGTAGCTCCTTCCCATAATCCGGGTGGCTGATAAGGTTTAACGCTCGGCCCACCGATTTTAGGAACTAAAAGTCCGCTACTTGCAAGTACGATATCTCTGATATTCTCAGCGTTTACGTGGTAACGAGATGACCTGGATAAATAGATATTCTCGGGATCTTTGGCTAATTTTTCAGGGTTGGTAATGGCTGATTGCCTATAAGTTGCAGAAGCAACCATTTGTTTCACAAGGCGCTTTACATTCCAGCCATGTTCCATAAAATCAACAGCCAACCAATCTAATAATTTAGGATGTGTCGGCAATTCCCCTTGCATACCAAAGTCTCCCGTGGTTTTAACGATTCCTTTTCCAAAAAACTCTTGCCAAATTTGATTGACAAAAACCCTTGCCGTCAACGGATTTTTTCTGTCAAATAACCACTTAGATAATCCCAGTCTATTTTTTGGATAATTTTTATTGAACGGCAAAATGGAATTAGGAGTTCCAGGACTCACTTCGTCACCAGGTGCATCATAGGCGCCCCGTTTTAAAATGAATGTTTTTCTTGCCGTGTCCATGTCGGTCATGACGGATACAATCAAACGATTCGTGTCTTGTTTATTAATGAATTTCAAGATGTTTTTTACGTCATCATTGCTGATTTCCATCAAAGGTTTTTTCGCATAAGTCTCTGGTCCACCGATGACCGATTCGATGCCAACCTCCTTGATGTTATTAAAAAAGGCAAACATTTTGTAATAATCTTTCTGCGAAAAAGGATCGTATTTATGATCGTGGCAATGCGCACATTCTAAGGTCATGCCTAAAAATGCTTTGCCAAATAAATCGTTTCGATCCGTTACGTAGCTTAATCTGTATTCTTCCTGAATTACTCCACCCTCTTCTGTAATCTTATGGTTTCGGTTGAAACCTGTGGCGAGCAATAATTCTTTTGTTTGATTAGGTCTAGCTGGGTTGATTAAAAAGTCGCCGGCTAGTTGCCAAGTCACAAACTGGTCATAAGGCATATTTTTATTTAAGGCATAAATAACCCAGTCTCTCCAAGGCCATTGCGTGCGATATCCATCATCTTGGTAGCCGTGCGAATCGGCATAACGCGCTAAATCAAGCCAATAAATAGCCATTTTTTCTCCGTATGCTGGATTTTTCAAAAGCTCGTCGACCATCTTCTCATATGCATTCGGACTTTTATCTGCCATGAATCGGTCCATCATGGAAAGGGTAGGAGGCAAGCCGGTTAAGTCGATGCTCAGGCGTTTTAATAAGCGTTCTTTATCCGCTTCCTCATTGGGTTTTAAGCCTTTTTGCTCTTGTTTTTCTGCGATGAAATAATCGATTTCATTTTTTGCCCAAGACTCATTGTCTATTTCGGGCAATGTAGGTTTTTTAGGTGTTACAAAAGACCAATGCTTCTCATATTTCGCCCCTTGCTTAATCCATTTTTTGATCACCGAAATCTCATACCCATTTAATTTTAGGTTGGACGTCGCCGGTGGCATTAATTTAGTCGAGTCCTTCGTTGTCATTCGAAGGTATGCCTCTGATTCGTTAGGTTCACCTGCCACCCAGGCATGTGCTCCTGGATTTTCTTTTAATGCTTGGAATGCTAACGCTGGATCATCTAAACGTAAACCTGCTTGGCGTTTTTTAGCATCCGGTCCATGACAGGCAAAGCACTTGTCAGATAAAATGGGACGTACATCAAAATTATAGCTAATCTCATTCGGCATTTCCTCTTCGGTTTCTTGCACGCCTGAATTTCGATTGCATGCATTAAATGTCCAAACGATGGAGATTAAAACAACTGAAAATAAGAGTAATTTTTTATGTTTCATTAGGTCAAAAGATCTTGTACTGCTTTTCCTTTTCCATCCGGTGTGGTGTAGAATGGTCGTTTTTCAATTTCATATTGAGTATCCGGTTTGATGCCTAGGGCATGGTAAATCGTTTGATGGATGCCGTCAATTTTGACTGGATTTGTGATGGTCTTGCATGGACGTTCGTCCGCTGTTTTGCCATACACGTGACCTTTCTTGATACCACCTCCCCACATTAAAATCGAACATCCATCTGTAAAGTGACGATGCATTCCGTAAAACTTAATGTCATTCAGGATTTCAGGTTGCCTTACTTGCTCCTGAACTTTAAGGTCTGGTCGGCCTTCCACCATCATGTCCCGACTAAATTCACTGGCTAAAATCACCAATGTGCGATCCAAATGGCCCGTTTTATCTAAGTCTTTGATCAATTGGGCAATGGGGCCATCAATCATTCGCTTCATTCCTTCTAGTCTGGTGTGGCCATTTTCATGGGTATCCCAACCAAAAAACGGCTCATACTCAGTTGTTACACTAATGAATCTGGCTCCTTTTTCTGTCAATCTTCGTGCTAATAAACAACCCAAACCAAAACGACCGGTGTTATAAACATCATAAATTTCTTTTGGCTCAGTGCTCAAGTTGAAGGCCTTTGACTCTGGTGAATTCAATAAAATGTAGGCCTGCTCCATGGAACGACGCAAGGACTCTTTTTGGTAATCACTTCCAAATTCTCCATGTGCGCTTTGTGAGATTAAATTATTGTATAATTGATTTCGACTTTCAAATCGTTTCATATCCATTCCTACCGGTGGACGCACACTTTCTAAGCCTTGACTTGGATCAGGAATCAGGAATGGTCCATGCTCATTACCCAAAAATCCTGCCGTGTGAAATGCTTTTAATTCCTCTGCTTCGCCTACCGTAAAGCGCTGGCCTATGTCGATGAAGGAAGGAATTACCGGATTTTTAGGTCCTAATTCTTTTGAAATCCAAGCCCCAATATGAGGTGCGGCTACGGATTGTGGGGGTTCGTAACTGGTATGCCAGTGGTACTGATGACGTGAGTGAAGGATGTGACCTAAATCAGCCGCCACATAAGATCGAATCACGGTCCCTTTGTCCATCACACTTCCTACTGACTGAAGGCCTTCTGAAAAATTAACCCCATCGATGGCTGTAGGCATTGATTTGAACGTACTTAACACACGATTACCCTCCATTCCTTTTTCATAAGGAGTGTATCTTTTGGGGTCAAACGTTTCCGTGTGGGCCATGCCGCCAGCCATCCACAACAAAATAACCGTATCTGCGGTGGCCGCTTTTTTGGCTAATGGGCTTGTTGGGTCCGCCATTAAACTCGCAATAGGAGAGCTCATACCCAAGGCCGCGATGGTAGCTGCGCTAGTATTTTGTAAAAACTCTCTTCTATTCCATTCGTTTTTCATTGCAATACTAATTAAATAATTAATTGAAATTCAGGAAGTAAAGTAACTGCCCTCACTAAATCTTGTATACCTTCCACACTTGGCTTTTTCCCTATATATTTTACGGCTAAGGTAATTTCTTTGAAGCTAGGCTCTCTCCCTAAAGCCTTCAAATATCCTGTAAAATATATTTTTAATGAAAATACAAAGGAGAGTTTTATTGCTTGTCTACCTTTGCCATAATGATTTATCTTAATTTTAGTTTACGATAGAAATTACTTATTGTTTATGAGCTATAGTCGTATAAGATTCAAATAACCCTAAATTAAATTAATTAAAATATTTTTATTTAAGCACCCATTACCATTTTTATTTCTCTTTCAAAAATATTGCACCTCTATCAATAATTAAATAATTAATTGAAATTCAGGGAGTAAAGTTACTGCCCACACTAAATCTTGTATACCTTCTACACTTGGCTTTTTCCCAATATATTTAACGGCTAAGGTAATTTCTTTGAAGCTAGGCTCTCTTCCTAAAGCCTTCAAATATAAGGCTTTAACTAGAGATTCCCCTGTTTGGTATTTTTGTGCCCAAATTTCTGCTCCCTTACGTAAGGATAAATTGAATTTGTTGCCATTGGTCAACTCTAAAGCCTGAAGTAAATTGGCCTGCGAAATACGACTTGTGGACACATTTTCTCTATTGGGTCTTCCTAAGGCAGTTAAAAAAGGATCGTTTTTGACCAATGAGGCTCTGGCAAATGGAATATCATTTTTAATATCGGCTGGCAACATTTTTTTAACTAGAGCCGAATCCGTGTAAAGTGGAAAAAAGGATTGACTTACTGCGTCTGCAAATTGTTCCGCTGTAATTCTACGTTTCATGATTCCTTTGAACACAAAATTTGAAGCAGTCAGCATTTGTGATTCTTTAAGACCCATCGCTGGTGTTTGATAGGTTTTGGAAATTAATATTTGACGCATTAAGCGTTTCATGTCATATCCATTCGCGGTAAAGTCAGAAGCTAACCAATCTAATAAATCTTGGCTCCATGGTTCGTTGTCCATCATGTCAACTGGCTCCACAATTCCTCTTCCCATTAAT
>JBIKRO010000146.1:0-3042 GCA_044349095.1 Aquirufa sp.
TCTATCATATACCCTATTTCCGTGCAGCCCTCGTTGTTTGGCATCCCCGACAACCCTATTCCCCCTATAGAGCAGGACTTTTCTTTCAGGATGATTTCCCAATTTGTGTACCATGTAAATTCCAAAGGGAATTTTTTAGTCATAGGTAACCAAAAATCACTTAAGGCTAATGTTGTTTCATCTTGGTAAAACTTTTCTACATCCCATGAGTTAGGAAGAAGGTTTAGTATTTTTTCAAGACTTTCCCTTCCTGAATGCTTCCAAATTTGAAGCATTTCATGGTCAAGAGGAATGAGTTGGAGCCTTGATGTTTGAACGGATATCATGAAAACAATGAATAATTTTTTTGATTGACCTACAAATTAACCAAATTGGTCGCAAAAAGTACGATTGTATTTAATAAAGGTAGAATTTTGTGAACGATTTAAAAACAATAAGATTTCAAATCGAGCGAATTGCCATAACAAACAAAATATGAAAAAATTATTTCTTTTATTTTCCCTTTTGGGAGCTTGTCAAATTTCAAACGCTCAGATACCTACTGGATTAGGTGGTTTTTCAGGAGCCGCTCCTAAAAAAGAAGCTGTTGTAGCTCCAGTAGCTCCGAAAGGATCTGCTAAAATTGTGGGTTATCTTTTAGATTCCACGGATTCCAAACCCGTTGAATTTGCTTCCGTTGCTTTGATCAACAAAACGACAGGTAGACCAGTGGATGGAACGGTTGCTGACCAAGTAGGTAAATTTACAATTACGAAAGTTGCGGTTGGAAGTTACAAATTAGTGGCTTCATTCTTAGGATATAACAGCATCACCATTCCAGTCGAAATTACTGGTAAAAATGACGATAAGGACTTAGGTGTGATTCGTATGGGTTCTAACACCAAGATGTTGGCCGAAGTTACCGTAGAGGGTCAAAGAGCTTTAATTGAAGAAAAAGTTGACAGAACCGTTTATAATGCGGAGAAAGATCAGACAAACCGTGGTGGTGATGCAACAGATGTTTTGAAAAAAGTTCCGATGTTATCGGTTGACCTAGACGGAAATCCTTCTTTAAGAGGTTCTTCAAACATCAAGGTATTAATAAACAACAAGCCGTCGACTATCTTGGCATCAAGCATTGCGGATGCCTTAAAACAAATTCCAGCTGATATGATCAAGACAGTAGAGGTAATTACTTCTCCATCTGCAAGATATGACGCTGAAGGTAGTGCCGGTATTATTAACATTGTGACTAAGAAAAACACTTTACAAGGTTTAACCTTCTCGTTTGATACATCTGCAGGAGTAAGGGGTTCTAATTTATCCATGAATGGAAACTTTAGAAATAAAACATGGGGAATGACCTTAGGTGGATTTGGACGTTCGGAATATAACGTAAGCGGGCATTCTGAGTCGATGCAAACAACTTTAAATAATGGGATTCTAACTAGGAATTTTCAGACTTCAGATACAAGACGTTCTGGGATGTTTGGTAATTACCAATTGGGTTTTGATTGGGACATTAATAAGTTCAACTCCATTACGGCTTCTTCTAGAATTGGATTTAGAAATGGAAATAGTTGGGGTGATGGACTACGTCAAATTAGAAATGATAAATTATTTAGCTTAAGAAATACGAATTCATTGGATGAGTCGGCCAATATAGACTTGAATATAGATTATACGCATACATTTGAAAAGCCACAAAAAGAGTTCAGTATTTTGGCATTGATGTCAAATAACAACCGTACGAATGATTTTTATAATGATATCATGAATCCAAATTCTTCGATGTCTCAAATCATGAATTCAATTAAAAACATAAATGGTTCGGTGAATAAAGAGGCTACTTTGCAATTAGATTATCAAACGCCAATTACCAAGTTGCAAATGATTGAGTTTGGAGCTAAGATCATCGGTCGTCAAGTGAATTCTGATTATGCATCTTTCTTGAATCCGACTGGTAATGACCCTTCAAACTATACCAAAGTTAACTTAGCGAATTTGCCAAGTAACGTGTTTGATTACAACCAAAATATTTTGGGTACTTATTTTTCTTATACCCTTAGTACAAAAAGTAAGTGGAGCATGAAGTTTGGTGGTCGTTACGAGTATACGGACATCGAGGCTAGTTTCTTGAAAAAAGAAGGTCAGAATTTGAGCATTCCTCCTTACGGTGTTTTAGTGCCAAGTTTCAATATGTCTAAGACGTTTAAGTCGGGTACTTGGAGATTTAGTTTCAATCGCCGTATCCAAAGACCAGGTATTCAGAATTTGAATCCTAACGTAAATTCAACGAATCCTTTGAATATTTCGCAAGGAAATCCAAACTTGGCTCCTGAATTTGCGAATAATTATGAAATTAATTATAGCAAGTTCGTGAAGCAAACGTATATTTCTACCGCACTTTTCGTTCGAAATAATACAGGAGCGATCAATCAAATCAGAACGGTTGTAGGTGATACGGTGAAAACAACTTCCATGAATATTGGTGTTGAGAATGCGTATGGAATGAACATTAATATCAACATGAATCTGTCAAATAAATTGATGATTGGTGGTGGTGGTGACCTGTCTTACATGGTATTGAAAAATAATGTGCCAGATCCGTTAATGAATGCAAGTAATAAAGGTTTGCAATCTAACTTTAGGATTTTTGGAAACTACAACATCGGTAATGGCTGGGGTGCTCAGTTGTTCTCTTTCTATCGTCCTAACCAAATTTTATTACAAGGAACACAGGGCGGTTTTGGAATTTACAGTTTAAGCTTGAAGAAGGATTTCAAAAACAAGAAGGGAAGTATTGGTTTTGGTGCAGAGAATTTCTTGACGAATGGGATGACGATTCGTAGCGAAACTAAGACGCCATTGATTACGCAAGAAAGTACTAATGTGCTAAGAAATATGAACTTTAAGGTTAATTTATCTTACCGTTTTGGAAAAATGAGTTTCAATCCGACTAAGAGGAAAAAATCAGTAAACAATGACGACCAAAAAGATGGTGGCGGTGATTCAACACCTGCACCTGCGCAACCGATGCCTGGAATGGGTGGTGGTGATCGT
>JBIKRO010000020.1:0-34421 GCA_044349095.1 Aquirufa sp.
ACACAACAGCATCTGCTGGTTTGGGTGCAATTGTCGGTACAGGCTATAACGTATATGACGTACCGTTCGCTTCATTAGTGGGAACTGACGGGAAGTTAAATTCAAATGCGAAATTAATCTACAATCCAGATGATTTAAATTGGGAGAAGGCCATTATGCGCCAAGGAGTTCGTGACGAGGTGAGTGCCAATTTCTCTGGATCTACAGGCAAGTCTGATTATTTCTTTTCAGTTTCTTATTTGAATGATAAGGGATATCAGAACAAGTCGGACTATGATCGTTTTACTGCTCGTTTAAACGTAAATAATCAAATGAATTCTTGGTTGAAAGTAGGAGCAAATATGACGACTACGATGACCACTTCAAATCAGTCAACGGCTGATGGTGGATCTTCATTTGTCAACCCTTTCTTCTTTACTCGCGGTATGGCACCGATTTATCCGGTATATGCCTATGATCCTAAATCTCCTGGTAGTTTTTTGAAGTTGGAAAACGGAAAAAATAGATATGACTATGGTAACTTAAATGCGTTAGGTTTATCTAATCGTCCTCAGTATGGTGGCCGTCACGTAGTGGCAGAAACGGAATTGAATGAAAACTTCTTCAGAAGAAACCTTTTTGGCGGTCGTAGTTTTGCTGAAATCACTTTCTTGAAGGATTTCAAATTCACAAATACGATTGGTTTAGATATCACGAATGCGAACTCTGTTGTTTTTGGAAACCCAGAAATCGGGGATGGAGCACCAGCGGGTCGCGCATCTAATCTTTTTGAAAACATTACCAATTACAACTTATCCCAATTATTGAACTATAGCCATTCATTTGGCAAGCACAATGTGGATGCTTTAGTGGGACATGAGAATTATAATTTGGTGAGCAATAGTTTGGACGGTTCTCGAAGCCAACAAATTTTGGATGGTAATTATGAGTTGATCAATTTCACCACGACCACTAATTTAACTTCTCAGTATGATTTACGCCGAGTGGAAGGATTTTTCTCTCGTGTGAATTATGACTATGATTCAAAATACTTTGTATCGTTTTCAGCGCGTCGAGATGGATCCTCTAAATTCTATCAGGATAAGCGTTGGGGTACATTCTATTCCGCATCTGCTGCTTGGCGTTTAGACCAAGAAGATTTCATGAAGGAATTGACCTTCATTGACAACATGAAATTAAGAGGTTCTTATGGCCAAACAGGTAATGATGGTGGTATTAGCAATTATGCATGGCAACCTTTGTATGCGTTAGGTTGGAACAATGCGACAGAGCCTGGTATTTTGCAATCAAGTTTAGGAAGTAGAACGTTAGAATGGGAAACAAATACATCTTTTGATGTGGCCTTGGAATTTGGATTATTCAAAAATCGAATTAACGGAACTATTGAATATTTTGATCGCCAATCGACTAACTTGATTTTTGCGGTTCCTTTGCCATTGTCTGTTGGTATTCAAACTGAAACCAGAAATATAGGTTCTATGTACAACCGAGGATTTGAAATTCAGTTAAGTGGTGATGTGGTAAGAACCAAGGACTTCGTTTGGAACATTGATGTAAATGCAACCAAATTGGAAAATAAAATCACCAAGATGCCGGCTCAAAGTAAGGAAATCATCGATGGAACTAAAAAGTTAAAAGAAGGTACATCCTTGTATGATTATTGGTTGCGTGAGTACAAAGGTGTAAATCCGGATAACGGAGTAGCTGAGTATCGCGCGATTTCATTTGTGGCTTCTAATTCAAGAATTACGCCTACGGGTGATACGTTAACCAACAACATTGCGAATGCAAGATTTTGGTATAATGGAACATCTATTCCTGATTTAACAGGTTCGGTAACTAATTCAATCCGTTACAAAGGATTTAGCTTGTCGGCTTTGTTGGTATACCAAATAGGTGGTAAAATTTATGATGCCGCCTATGCGGGTTTAATGGGTGCGGGATATCACAATGCAAAACATGTGGACATCTTGAATCGTTGGGTTAATCCGGGAGACAAAACCAATGTACCTAGAATGGACAATGGTCGAACGGCTGATTTTGATGCCGCCTCAGATCGTTGGTTGATTGATGGTAGTTATATGAATGTGCGTTCTGTGACCTTATCATACAATTTGCCAAAAACTTTGGCCCGTAAATTAAAAATGGATAATGCCCAAGTGTATTTAAGTGGTGAAAATTTCATTATGCTTTCTAAACGAAGTGGAATGAATGTTCAACAAAATTTTGGAGGAACGACAAGTAACGTCTATTCCCCAGCTAAATCATTGGTTATAGGTCTTTCATTCTCTTTATAATTTTTAGAATCATGAAAAATAAAATTTTAATTCTTTTAGCGTTTGTTTTCAGCATGATCTCTTTTTCATGCGAAACAGATTATTTGGATGCTAGCCCAACGGCCAGTATCGATGCGGGTGCTGCTTATTCAACGACGAAGAATGCATCTGCGGCGATTAATGGTATATATCGCTCATTTGTTGTCCGTTACTTAGGTTCACAAGGTCATTCTGGACATCCTGCCATGATGATTATTTTGGATCATTTAGGGGAAGATATGGTTCTTGGAACGACAGCCGCTTCTTGGCATGTGGGGGAAACTCGTTGGACCGCTCACCGTTCTGACGTCAATGTATTATCTCAATTTCCTTATGAGATGTATTATCGATTTATTGGTAATGCCAACATCGGAATAGCGAATATCGATAAGGCCGTTGGCCCTCAATCAGATAAAAATACGTTGAAAGGTGAGGCTTTGGCATTACGTGCATTTAGCTATTTCAACTTAGTTCAGATATATGGCAAGCGTTATGATGCTGCTGCTAAGCCTAATGCTCAGTTAGGAATTCCTTTAGTATTAGAGCCAACGACCGAAGGAAAAGCTAGAAATACGGTTGAGGAGGTTTATACACAAATCAACAAGGATTTAGATGCGGCTGCTGCTTTATTGACTTCTGCTCGGGTAAACAAATCACACATCAATCTAAATGTGGTAAAAGGTTTACAAGCAAGAGTGGCTTTGGTTCAGCAAAACTGGGCTAATGCGGCGAAATATGCGGCTGAGGCGCGTGCAGGTTATATGCCTATGTCAGCTGCTCAATATGCAGATGGTTTTCAAGAAATTACCAATTCAGAGTGGATGTGGGGTTTTGATCACCTAGAAGATCAAACGGAATATTTTGGAGGTTATCACTCGTATATTTCTTGTAACTATAACTCTACAGTGATTCGTACCTATCCAAAGGCAATCAATAGTTTGTTGTACAATCAAATTTCGCCTACGGACGTTCGTGCCAAAATGTGGGTAAGAACGCCAACAGCAGCGAATTCGATTGTTCCTCCAGGTGGTGTACGTGTACCATTTATCAATCAAAAATTCCGTTTACCAGGCGTACCATCTACGTCTGCCATGGGAGATGTGCCTTACATGCGTGCAGCTGAAATGTATTTAATCGAAGCTGAGGCAAAAGTTCGCTTGGGTGACAATGCTGGAGCAGCCACTGTCCTTAATTCGCTAGTTAGGACTAGAGATGCTGATTATGTGACATCTACAAAAACAGGTACGGCCTTATTAGATGAAATTTTACTTCATCGTCGTATCGAATTATGGGGTGAGGGTCACCGCTTCCTAGATTTGAAGCGTACCAATGCGCCATTAAATCGTAATGGAGCCAACCATATCGCGTCTGTTGTTTTATTGTATGACGTGGCACCGGGTGATGTTCGTTGGGAATTCTTAATCCCTCGTCGTGAGATCAATTCCAATACGGCCATTATTCAAAATCCATTGTAAATTTTAAATTTTAATGGGAAAGGTGGCTAATTTATTAGCCACCTTTTTTTATATTGATGTATCCTTAAATCAATCAAAATGAAAACATCATTACGTATAATTTCATTATTGCTATTTGTTGTATTAGCGGCCTCTGCCCAAGATGCCATAGAATATCAAAAACCTCCTCAAGCAATCGCCGATTTACTATTGGCAAAACCCACTCCCAGTATTCGAATCGACAGTAAAGCGGATTGGATGTTATTGAGTGAACGGGATTCTTATCCGACGGTAGAAGAGTTAGGCCAACCCGAAAACCGAATCGCAGGTTTGCGATTAAATCCCAATAATTTTTCTCAAAGTCGGCAATTATTTATCAATAGCCTATCCTTGAAAAATTTAAAAACCAATCAAAGTTTCTCGATTACAGGATTGCCTAAAAATCCGTTGATATCAAGTATTTCATGGAGCCCATCCGAGAAAAAAATAGCCTTTCTGCAAACGGAGTCCGATCGTGTCGATTTATATGTGATCGATTTGGCCAATAAGAAAGCTTCCAAAATCAATCAAAATCCTCTGAATAATATCATGGGGAACGCTTATTTATGGGTGGATGATCAAACCATACTATATAAATCCATCACCCATGCTGCTTCGGGGGCACCTAAGAAACCGATTACTCCTAAGGGACCCACGATCCAACAAAATATCGGGAAGGCCGCGCCAAGACCTACGTATCAAGACTTAATTAAATCTCCTTACGATGAGCAATTGTTTGAGTATTATGCGCAGGCTCAATTGATATTAACCAAAAACGGGCAAGAAAAGGGATTAGGCAAGTCTGATATGTACAGCGGACTTTCTTTATCGCCCGATAAAAATTATGTCCTTACCCGAACGATGAAAAAACCTTTCTCCTATGTGGTGACCGCGTATGGATTTCCGACGACTGTTGGCATCATGGATATGTCTGGAAAAACAGTCAAGGTATTAGCCGATCTTCCTTCGACTGAAAGTGTTCCTTCTGGATATGATAATACACAAAATGTTCCTAGGGACTTTGAGTGGAGGGATGATGAAGCTTCCACAGTGGTTTGGGCCATGCCTTTGGACAGTGGTTTGATTAAGAAATCGGTTGAGTTTCATGATGCGGTTTATAGTCTCTCTGCTCCGTTTTCTGGAGAAGCGAAGGAGCTATTTAAAACGAAATCAAGATTTGCAGGAACGACATGGGGCGATGTTAATTTAGCGCTGATCTCAGAAGTTTCTCGTGCAAAGCAAAGTTCCCGAGTGAGCCGGTATAATTCAACTACTAAAAGTGTTGAGCTTTTGTACGAACGCACCTTCACAGATGCATATAATAGTCCTGGAATGCCTGTCTATCGGAAGAATAATTTTGGCCGATCGGTTATTCAAACCACGGATAATGGGAGTAAAATACTGATGAATAATCCCGTGGGTTCATCGGCCAAAGGAGATTTACCTTTCTTGTCAAAGTTTGATTTGGCTTCGAAAAAAAATGAAATCATTTGGCGCTCAACGGAAGGAAGTTTTGAATTAGTTGAAGATGTAATTGATGCCGATAAATTAATCATTGTCACAAGAAAAGAATCTCAAAAAGAAGTCCCCAACTATTATATCAAACATCTGATCACCAAACAAGCGGATCAATTGATTACTAATTTTGTCAATCCTTATCCAGGTTTAGCAGGTATCTCAAAGGAGAAAATAAAATACAAGCGCGCGGATGGAGTCGATTTAACAGGTGATTTATATTTACCCAAAGGATATAATAAAGAAAAAGATGGTCCATTGCCCGTGTTGATTTGGGCTTATCCACGTGAATTCAATTCGGCTGCGGATGCCGCACAAATTCGAGGAAGCAAGGATCGATTCACGACCTTAAGTTGGGCTTCCCCCATCTATTACGTCACTCAGGGTTTTGCCATTTTAGATAATGCTGAAATGCCTATCGTGGCCACGGGGGGTGATAAAAAACCCAACGATAATTTTGTCGAGCAATTAAAGTTGAATGCGGAGGCGGCGATTAATTATTTGTCGGAATTGGGAGTTGGTGACCGCAAGCGCATGGCGGTAGGTGGCCATAGTTACGGGGCTTTTATGACGGCCAATTTACTGGCACATACGGACTTGTTTAAAGCGGGAATCGCTCGAAGTGGTGCCTACAATCGGAGTTTGACTCCTTTTGGTTTTCAAAATGAGGATCGTACGTATTGGCAAGCACCTAAATTGTATTTTGAAATGAGCCCATTCAGTTATGCCGATAAAATCAAGGAGCCCATTTTGTTAATTCATGGGGAAGCGGATGATAATACGGGTACTTATCCGATCAATAGTGAGCGTTTGTATGCTGCCATTAAGGGCAATGGAGGAACTACTCGATTTGTTTTCTTGCCTTATGAAGCGCATAGTTACCGAGGCAAAGAAAATTTATTGCACATGCTGTGGGAACAAAATAATTGGCTGCAAAAGTTTGTGAAATAAGAGTATTGAGTTTTCAATCTTCTCGATTCAGCGTATGTGGGGGTCGAGAAGATTTTTTACGCTATATCCAATACGATTTTCAGATTGGCTTTCAACTGTGAAATTTGGGTTTTAGTCAGTGAGCCAATTTTCTTCATCATTCTAATGTTGTCAATCGCCCGGATTTGGTCGACGAGAATATCACTTAATTGATCTAAAATCCCTTTGTTTAGGTGCACTCTTAAAATGGTGGCACCCAAATTGATTTGCGAAGTAATGGGGCAAATTAAGGTGGATGGATGTACGGCATTCATTAAATTTGTTTGAACGACAACCACTGGCCTTGTTTTACCAGGTTCAGTTCCCCTACTAGGACTTAAATTAGCCAACCAAATTTCGTATTGATTAATCTTCATCCCTCAATAACTCAAACTCTTTCAATATTTCCAACGAATTTTCACTAACCAGATTTGATTCTTTAGCCAATTGATTTTTTAATATACGTCTCTTTTGATAGGTATTGTATAAACTCACCGCCTCATTAATATATCTATTTCTAGCTATTTTTAAATGACTGGTGATTTCTTCTGCCTCTGCATAAATAGGATTGTCAAGTTTTAAGGATAGTATTTTCATTTCATTTTTTTTACAAAGGTATATATTAAAAGTATATACTTTTACTTTTAATTAATTTTCTTTAATTTGATTCTTTAATCGGGTTTTCATGAAGGTATTTTTTAAACGATTTTTATTTTTCACTGTATTGTTTTTGGCTTTTTATGTCAAAATGGCTGCTCAGCAAGTGTATTTCACTACGGGCTTTAAAGTCAGCGAGCTAAGTTCTGACCATGCGACCGTTTGGACTCGTTTGTGTGAAAAAGAAAAACCTAATCCTGTTGTTCATCAACGGCTTAATCAGGTTTTTAGGCATCCCATTAATTTTGACGAAAACATGCCCATTGCCCAGATGGATGGCTCAGTACTTGGAGCTGCGGGTTGGGTCCGAATTACGTTACAATCTGGCTTCTTTAAAATTTCGAGTGGCTGGTTGCCAGCGATTCAAGAAAAGGATTTTACCGTATTCCATACTTTCAAGGAGTTGAAACCTAATACCCGATACGAGGTGAGGCTTGAGGGTAGGCCAACTGAAAAAGGTTTGGTTCAAAAAACAGCTGGGAATTTCACGACGGCTCCACGTATGTATGATAAAAAGGAATTGAACTTGACCACATCTACCTGTCAATATTTTTGGAGCCACGATGATTCCTTAAAAGGATTCCATACTTACCAAAGCATGGCTCTTTTAAAGCCGGATCTTTTTGTCCAAACAGGGGATTATGTATATTATGATAAGCCAGGACCTATGGCCAATACGCCTGAAAAAGCGCGACATAAATGGCATGCCATGGACGCTTGGCCTTCTTTGAAATCATTTTTCCAATTTACGCCTGTATATATGTTGAAGGATGACCATGATTTATTAGCTGATGATGTGCATCCAGGTTCGGCTAATTTTGGCCAACTGACCCTTTCGGATGGCTTGAAAATTTGGAATGAAAATGTACCCTTGGCTGGGAAACCCTACCGAACTTTGCGCTGGGGGAAAGATGTTCAGTTATGGTTTTTAGAGGGGAGAGAATATCGAAGCAATAACGATATGCCTGATGGAGCGACAAAAACGATTTGGGGAATCGAGCAAAAGAATTGGCTCATTAACACCATGCAACAATCAGATGCGACTTATAAAATCATTTTTTCACCTACGCCTATTGTAGGACCTGATCGAGGAGCTAAGGCTGATAATCACTCAAACCTTGCCTTTAAAACAGAAGGGGATTGGGCGAGGGAACTATTATCGGGCCAAAAAGCCATTGTTGTCAATGGCGATCGTCATTGGCAGTATGTTTCAAAGGATGCGTCGACTGGATTAATGGAGTTTGGTTCAGGACCTGTCAGCGACTTTCATGCGCAGGGTTGGCCCCCAAATGAGAAAAGACCTGAGCATCAGTTTCTTCGTGTAGCAGGTGGTTTTCTTGGAATTAAAATGGTTTATGAGCAACAAAAACCCATTTTATACTTGACTCATTATGACGTTATGGGGAAGAAGATGCACGAAGAAAGAATCAAAAAATAAGCATGTATTTTCCATTTTTATTGGTTAATTTCAAAAAATATCTCTTTTTAGGGATCTTTAAAACCTAATTTAAACCTATGATTGCTATGAAAAATTTACTCATTGTTGCCATTCTATTTTTGAGTTTCCAACAAACATCATTGGCAAAAGAGCCTAAATTAAAAAAGATTTTTAACGGTAAAAACCTCGATGGTTGGAAATTGCCAGAAGATTTAAGTTGCTGGCGCGCCGAGAAAGGCATCCTTTATGTGCGCAATAACGCGGCAAGAAAGGGAAGTAATTTATGGACTGAGAAGTCGTACACCAATTTCATTTTCCAGGCAGATTATTTGTTGGGCGATGGGGTGGTTGATTCAGGTGTTTGGATGCGTTCAGAAAATGATCAAATACAAATAGGTATTTCAGGTTCATTAAAGCGCGACTTAACAGGTTCTCCCTACATTCCAAAATTGAGATATCCCGTTGAAGCAAAAGGAATTCTGGCATTAGTCAAGCCGACGGATTGGAACACGATGAAAATTAAGATGGAGGGCAAAACCTATACTGTTTGGTTAAATGGCGTGGAAGTAATGACGTATACTTCTGAAACTATTCCTGCCTCAGGATCCGTGGGACTTCAATTGCATCCTGGGAATGTGATGTCGATTCAATACCGCAACATCCGTTTGGCTGAACTTCCTTAACGATTAAAAATCTTTTTCGCCGTAATCTGTTTTGGTTGATTTAACTTTTTGACCTCGGTCATTAATTCTAAATCCTAAACTGATCTGAAAGACGCGATCCCACTTTCGATAATCGGTACTACTGAAAAAATCTTTGGTTTGAGTTTGTATGGTTTGAACATTGGTGTTGAATATATTTTGTGCTTGGAAGGTTATACTCCCCTTATTTTGCCAGAGTGTATATTTCAAACTTGCATTCGATAAGAGTAATTCAGAGTCAATACCCTGTGTAGTTACTGATTTGGATAGGTAATTGATATCCCAAGCAAAACGAAGTCGAGGCAAAATATCAACGACCGTATTTCCGTTAAAGTTATAATTAAAACTATTTTGAGTGGTCTCAATCCCATTGAATTTTCCTTGGACATCAAATTGATATAAATTCCCAGAAAAGTAAATTTTCCAATTTTTTGTCGCCTTGATTTCGGTTGTAAACTCCATTCCGGTGGATTGTGAATTTCCTGCATTTGTATAGGTTCTGCCTAAAATAGTTCTTGAATAGATTTCGTTGACTCTAAAAACTTTATCTTTTAAAAAGTTCACATAAGCCGTTGCCGTGAATGCGATATTTTCGTAGGACTTGCTTATACCTATTTCAACGATATCAGCTATTTCAGGTAACAAATTAGGATCTCCATTTTCAATGGTCTCCGCATGTCTGTGGTTTTTAAATGGGGACATTAATTTAGTGGTGGGCCTGTCAATTCTACGGCTATACGCTGTTCGAAATGAATAGTTATCTGATAATTTCCACTGTCCTTGGAAGGATGGGAAAAGATAAATTTGGTCTAAAGCATAGATTTTGTTTGGTTCAGCAATATGAGTCAATGTCCTACTTAGGTACTCAGTGCGTAGACCAAGCGCATAACTAAATATATTTTTTGTTCCATTTAATTGGACATAAGGAGCATGAATTTTTTGAGATAATTTCATTTGATCACTGAAATTAGGATCCGAATTCCATTGTTGGTTGCTCAGATTCAATCGTTCAAATAAAAAATCACCATCATGCTGAATTTGACGTATGTGATAGCCTATTTCTAATTTTCTATTGTTTGATAATGGAAGCGAATAGTCTATTTGAAACCTTAAGGCAGTCAGTGGACTTGTTTCTGTAGACCTTTCCCAAAGTAATAATTTGTTTGTTCCTTCGTAGGTGTCATAATTGTTTAAGGGTCCGCCTAATTCAGAATATTCATATAAAGCCAAGGCGCTCAATTTACTTTTGTTAGCATATATATGTGAGTAGTCAGCGGTAAAGGTTTGAAATTTCCCTGAACGGACAAATAAGTTTTGATTATAGAATTCTTTGATGGGTGTTTTGAACGAATTTGAAAATAGGGATAAAGGAATTCCTGTTTGAACATATTCTTGGTAGTTCAAATTCGCCATTCGGTCCGTTTGTTTTTCCCCCACATACGCTGACCAGTTAAAGACATCAGTGGATTTAGGATAAAAGCTTCCCCCTGCACGCAAGGAATATTGAAAATCCCTGTAGTCGCGAATACCTTTTGAGGGCATATAAGTTAACGTGTCTTTGAAGATAGTTCTTATTTCACCCACGCGAAAGCCTTCAATATCAAAGCGCCTATAATCTGCTGCAGCAAAAATATTCCATTTTTTTTCTGCCAAAGTCCACATGATATCGCCTCCCCAGCGCAAAGGATTTGTCCCTGCATTCATCATATTTCCTGACCATGAAGTTCCTATTTTGCTGTCTTTTTTAGTGATGATATTGATCATTCCAGCTTTCCCATCTGCATCGTATCTGGCCGATGGCGTAGTCAAGATTTCTACACTTTCTATTAAATTGGACGGAATTTGCGCTAAAACATCAGCGGGATTTCGACTAGACGGTTTGCCATCGACCAATAAAATAAATCCTGAACTACCTCTTAATGTTACATTGCCCTCTGTATTTACTGTCACCGAGGGCAGTCTTTGAATTAAATCAAGCCCCGTTCCATTGGCAGAATTTTGAAATTGACGCGTATTGAAAATTTGTTTATCTATTTGCAAATCACTCACTGAACGCTCGCCTTGTACAAATACTTCGTTCAAAACTGTAGTTTCAGGTTTTAGTTTGATCGTTAAAAAAGAGTTTTTCCCTAAAATTGATGCATTATATGATCGGTAACCCAAGGCCTGAACTTTGACGAAAGATATATTGGCCGGGATATTTTTAAAGCTAAATTGGCCCAAAGAATCGCTTAATAGTCCTTGGAATACCGTTGAATCTTTTTTCCAGAGGCTTACGTTAGCATAAGGGAGTATTTTTTCGGTAATTCCATCTTGAACAATTCCTTTTAGCATTTGGTCTTGTCCCCAAACTTGTATGCTAATAAATAAGATGCTCGCTGTAAATAGGTAAGTTTTCACTTTCCAAAAATAGCTATTATATTAGAACATATTAATATCTTATTGTTAACAATCGCACTTTCAAAATGGTCAATAAACAATGGAGTCTGGTTTTAATTTTTAATATCGTATTTCTTCCTTTTGTATTTGCACAAAGACCCGCTCAGGGTCCTATGTCGACCGATAAATTTAATCCTATCAATCATGGGTATTCGTTGGTTTGGGAAGATGAATTTAACGGAAGCCAATTAGATACGTTGAAATGGAAACCCCGCGGTTTAGGAAAACGTGCCCTGGGTTATGTGTCTACTGAGGCGATCCAAGTCAAAGACGGGCTTTTGAATTTATATGCCTTGAAAAGAAACGATTCCATTCTCATCAGTGCGGTCGGGACGCAAGGAAAATTCATGCCTCAATATGGCTATTTTGAATGTAAGGCAAAGCTCCAAAATTCCCCTGGCGTTTGGGGTGCTTTTTGGTTGCAATCCCCGCAATTAGCCGGTGGAACTGATCCTAAAATTTATGGAGCGGAGGTAGATATTATGGAGTTTTTTAAAAAATTAGGGACTGATATCGTTTCTCATAATGTACACTGGGGACCTTATGGGGCGGGCCAAAAAACCACCCGGGGGATGCAAAGTTACCTAAAGGGGGTTAGTTCAGGTTTCCATACGTTTGGATTATTGTGGACGCCTGAAACCTATTCTTTTTACATTGACGGACTTAAGTTTTATGAAGTTTCCGCTGGGGTTTCTCAAATTCCCGAATACCTGATTTTAAGTATGGAGATTCCTAGCGTCTTGGCCGAAATAAGTAAAACGGTTTTTCCCGATGTTTTTTCGGTGGATTATGTGAAGGTGTATCAGAAAAAATAATTTGCTTATGGAGAGAAATGAATCGGTATGAATCCTTTATCAAAGATTTTATATCTTTGAATTTAGGAACCATTCATTTGAAACCAGGAAAGGGAACGCTGAAATTAATGAGCCAAAATTTGCTCAAAGCCAATGACCTTGACATAAAATTAGTGACACTACGAAGTATTAATTAAACCAAACGCTATGAAAAATTTACTCGCATTAATTTTGGTCTTTAGCACATTTGTTGCGTTTAGCCAGAAACCTAACATCATTTTTATATTTTCTGATGACCATACTACCCAGGCCATAAGTGCTTATGGAAGTAAAATAGCTAAGACGCCTAACATCGACCGCATTGCAAATGCTGGGGCTATTTTGTACAATAACGTAGTAACTAATTCCATTTGTGGGCCTAGTCGGGCTACCTTATTAACCGGAAAATTCAGCCACATGAATGGCTACAAGGTGAATGAAAAGGTGTTTAATATAGACCAACCTGTTTTTCCTGAATCCTTACAAAAAAATGGATACCAAACCGCTTGGGTTGGGAAAATGCATTTAGGTACTCTTCCGCATGGCTTTGATTTTTTAAATGTGTTGCCAGGCCAAGGATTTTATTACAATCCCGATTTCATTAATAAGAATAATGAAAAGATACAATACGAAGGCTATGTGTCTGATTTGATTACTAAATTTTCAAAGGAATGGCTTGAACAAAGAGATAAATCTAAGCCCTTTTTCATGGTGGTCGGCCACAAGGCCACACACCGGGAATGGTTCCCCGACATACAAGATTTAGGTTCCTATGATGATGTAAATTTCCCGATTCCGGATAATTTTTACGACAACTATGAAGGTAGGCCTGCTGCGCGCGACCAAGATATGACCGTCGATAAAACGATGGTATTGGGCTCAGATTTGAAGGTAAATATCAATTTTAATAACCCGACTTACAAGCGTTTTACACCTGCTCAAAAAGCTGCTTTTTATGAGTACTATCAAAATAAAGTTACCAAGGAATTTGAGGAGAAGCATTTGACGGGTAAGGCATTGGTAGAATGGAAATTCCAACGGTATATGAAGGATTATTTGTCAACAGCCCGTTCGTTGGACCGTAATATTGGAGAGCTTTTGGATTATTTAGACAAAACAGGTTTATCAAAAAATACCGTGGTAATTTACGCTTCTGATCAAGGTTTTTATCTGGGAGAACACGGTTGGTTCGATAAGCGTTTCATCTACGAAGAGTCCTTAAAGACTCCTTTCGTGATCAAATATCCAGGAAAGATTAAGCCAGGGACTAAGGTCCAACAAGTCGTTTCAAATGTCGATTGGGCCCCTACCGTTCTAGATATTGCAGGGGTAAAGCCAACCGAGGGAATGCAAGGGAAATCTTTTTATTCATTACTCGAAAATCCCAAAAAATCATGGGATAATAAATCCTATTACCATTATTATGAATATCCTCAGCCTCATCGTGTGGCTCCGCATTTTGGATTGCGTACAGATCAATATACGTTGGCGAAATTTTATGGCCCTCAAGATTCATGGGAATTATATGACATCAAAAAGGATCCTAAAAACATGAAGAATTTATATGGCGACAAAGCTTATACAGGAGTCGTCAAGAAATTGAAGTCGGAGCTTAAGGCAAAAATGATTGAATATAAGGATACTGACGCTTTAGAATTATTTAATAAAGACACAAAATAAAGATGAAGAACGGACTAATATTGATTTTATTGAACTGTTTTTTCTTTGGAATATCGGCTAATGCAGCACCCCAACCAAGCCTAGTTCGAGTGGAAAAAAATGGCATCTTAAGGCTCAGCGCTGAAAAAGGGAAGGCGATTGGCCCCGAAATAAAATACATGCCTGAGTGGCGAGCTTATGGCTGGTTTACCGCAGCAGACCGAGTAGAATGGCAGGTCCAAGTCCCAGAAACAGGTATATATCAGGTAAACATTGAATATTCCGTGGATAATCTGGAGGCGGGAAAGCAATTTATCTTGTTTACTTCTTCGGCAAATTTAAAAGGAATTGTAGCCCGTAGCGGTTCTTGGGAAACGTATAAATTAGTAAAAGTGGGAACAATTAAATTAAACAAAGGAGTACAAAAAATCACTTTTAAGTCTCAAACGAAATTTGCCAAAGGGGCAATTTTGGATTTAAGGGAGGTCCGATTAAGCCAATTGAATAAAAATTAAGTGGCCTCGATATAAATAAAATTTTGAGCAGACCATTTTTTTTACTTCCTTTCCACTTCAATTGTTTTTTAATTTTAAATAGATACGATCATGGCCAAAGGGATGAATTCAAAAAAATCCGAAAAGAAGGAGGCAACTAAGACGCCTAAGGAAAAGAAAGAGGAAAAAAGAGACAAAAAGAATAAGTCGAATTACCAATAAGCCCTTTGTGGGCTTATTTTTTTACAGTTCTAACATTATAAATTGTATGCCCGCTCGAAAATTGTTGACGATGGCGTTAATATTTGGAATGCTACTCGGTTACGGCTGGCAGTCCATTGTAACTTCGATTGCATTACGAGGAGTTTGTTTTCTTATTAAAAAACTGAAAAAAATTTCCCTTTGGATACTGGAAAAATTAAAGAATATAATTCGCTTTAATTAACTCTAAAGCTATAAGGTATCGTATAGGAGCTTAAAATTCCATCGCTCGTTTTCACAGACCAATAATAGATAGAGCCTGATTTTACCGTTACCCAAAGATTAGAACTGGAGGTAACGTTCGGTGCAACCTGCCTATTTAAAACTTTAGCTTGATCAGTGTCTATATAAATTTCATAACTTAATACCTTGCTGTCTGCATCTGCACCTGACCAGATAAGATTGACTTTTCCTGTATTCGGTGTCACGCTTGCGCCACTGACAGGGGCAATAATTAAGGCTGGGAATGGTGCAATAGTAGATGCCCCATCTCCGGCTAGGTAAAATTTCCAAACTTCACTACTGGCCGTTTCTTTGGATTTGTTGGATTTGGAAATGACTTGCCAACGGTACGGCGTGCCTTTATAAAGCGTTACAGTTGCTTTGTTTTCACTGTTTACTGACTTCGTGGTATTGGTTAAAGTGTTTAAGTTGGTGATGACCAAATCGTAAACTTCAGTATCTTTTGCCGTGGCCCAAGAAAAAGAAACATCTGAAGTTAGGCTTGAGATATTAGCACCTTCGTAACAAACGGTGTTGTTGGCCGGTAAAGTAAGTGCGGCAGCCGTTGGCGGAGGAACAACTACGACAACTGGGTTAACTGCTTCTTTACCTTTTGAGCAAGCAAATATCAATAAGCTGATCCATAAAATTCCTAGATATTTCATAGCTTAATTATTTTTAACGTTTGATCTACTGTTTCTCCTTGAACCCGAACTAGATAAATACCAGCGAAAAATTCGCTTAATTCTAGCGCAACTAACCTTGAAGTTGAAACAGAGTAGTTTTGATTTGAGACATGTAAGCCCGCTGCATTGACTATTGATATATCTACCTTTTGATCTATTCCATGCACATGAACTTGAACAGGTCCGGTGGTTGGGTTTGGAAATGCACTGACTGACTCTGAAACAAAAAATTCTTTGACATAAATGCCTTGGCAATTTAAATCAGTACTCACTTGTAGTTTCACTAAACCAGCGGGTAATGCGGTGGACCATTTGGCCTCCGTCACTTTAAAGCTCGCTTCATTTATTTGTACGAAGTAATTAGTAGCGCCGCCTAGTTGGATACTCATTGATTTATTTCCTGCGTCGATGGTCGATTGAACAACTAAAGGTGCCGGTTCAGTGATTTTTACATCAAAGGCTTGTTGGAAATTCTTTACATTCTCCACCGTAAAGACCATATTGTATACACCCAAAACCAAACCATTCAACACGCTATTGGCCACTCCTTTAGGCATACTGATCTGTTTTTCATATTTATTTGGTCCTTTGACGGTTAACAAATAGGAATAGTTTGTATTCAGAACGGAAACTTTTAAGGATCCATTATTCGCACCTATGCAGGTTGAAGCCACCACTTCTACCTTAAAATTATTAGAGGGCAAAGTGAAAATTTCACAGCCATTAATATCTACTAATGCACCTATAGGAGTGTCATTACATTTGTCGACTATATCGGGAACGCCATCTTCGTCGGAATCGATGTAGGCCGACTGGATAATGGGAACTTGCTCAAAGTCTTTAAATAAAATATCTTTTGTAAACGATTTGGTCCCTCCCATCCATTGATTCATGACTGAGGCATATACTTGACGGAAATCGTATTGCATGTCCATTTCGTAGGAATAGTTGGTTTTATCTGGGATGATTGGATTCTTGCCAACCACCTTAGGATCCACTTTATTGCCAAACAAAATGACAGGTGAAACGGTACCATGATCCGTTCCATTGGTTCCATTGGAATGAACAGTTCTCCCAAATTCCGAAACACACATGCCTAATACTCGATCGGATTTTCCCATTTGGTCCAGACTCTTCATAAACGCAGCTACTGCATCATCTATTTCTTTCAAAATAGTTGCATGCATTCCAGTCGTTTTATCTCCAGGTTCTACCTGTGCACTATGGGTATCAAAACCGCCAATCTGAACTTTATATATCCTAGTTTGTAATCCCCCTGAAATCAGTCGGCTGACGATTTTTAATTGGTCCGCCAAATTACTTCTTGGAAACGCGTAATCAGTTCCTTTTTTAAATTGCTCTTTCAACACCTTTCCATAGGCATTGGATTGCTTAGCCATGAGCTGCAAATACTTTAATTTTTCGCCGATGGGTGTTGAAGGATAGTTATTATCAAACTCATTAATGATCTCGTAAAACGATTCTGGATTTGAGGCCACTACGCTGGTGAAAGATTTTTTTCCTGTAAACATTAAGGAAGAATTCCAACCAATTTCCATCGACAAGGGATGTGGAAATAATTCAGTAGGGTAGGCCTCCGGGAAATTCGGATGCTTGGATTCTAGGTAACGGGCGACCCAACCGCTGTTTTCGTATTTCAAGGCATCTGAGGCTGAATCCCAAATGTCCATCGACCTAAAATGCGAATAACTTGGTTGGGGATAGGCCACAGCCTGCACAATTTTTAATCGGTTTTCCTTATGTAAGGATTGAAAACCTTTTAAAGATGGATGAAGCCCTAATTCGGTACCTTCCAGAGGTAATATTTTGTTGTCCGGCAACATGACTGTCGAACGAATGCTATTCAATTTAGACAGCATATTTAAAGGAATGACCGTATTTAAACCGTCATTACCCCCACTTAAAACGATGATCACAAGGATATTACCTTCTGCCACTGTTTGAGCTAATTCGGATTGTGATCCAAAACCTAGTGATTCATAGGGAATAGAAGAAAACAATGCAGGCAAGGCTGCCGCATGTGTCATTTGATGTATAAATTTTCTTCTATCCATATTAAAACAAGTGGATTTCTCCCATTTGGAATAATGCGCCAAACAAATTTTCTAATCGGTTACTTAAAATTGAGCGAGTTTCTTCAGTCTGTTTACTCATATGCGCCTGATATAATTGCGTATAATACGATGGGGCATTTCCTCCCAATACGCTCGCTTTAATACGTTCTTTGGCCTTAGTGGAAATAGGAGCACACATGATCCTTTCTACCGTTTCGTCGATAACTAGGTCGATGTTATCAGGAGATTTTAATAAACTGACAAATTTAATTTTGTCTATTTGTAAGTGTACATTTCCTTTGGTATCACCTGAGCCTAGATATGCGCCCCATTTGGCAAGACCATTTCCTGAATTAGACCTTTTAGCGATTGTATCTGAATTAATCCAAAACAAGTCGTAAACGGGTTCTTGATAATAGGCAGGCCAACCTGATACGCTTGGAGGATCTGTATAGTTCAAACCTATGTTGCTCATTTCCCATTGCAAATTTCTGAATTTGTAAAAATTAGCTGTAAGGGGGTCTGAGAATCTTTTTGGAATATCTCCTCCAGTTGTGGTATTAAACAAATTCATGTCAAATTCTTTATAAAACCCAAACATAAATTCAATGGGAGATTTGATCATGGAATTATAAAATGAGGTATCGAAAAAGTGGGTGCTTCCTAAAAGTGCACGAAGTGGAACTTTGAGTTCGTAATTATTTTTACGCAGTAGATCAGCCATAGGCACTATGACATTTTTTTCTACCGTTTCATTAATGATTGGATAGCAGAAAAATTGGTATAATCTTCTACATAAGTATAAAGCACATTCGTTCGTGCTAAATAGCATATCGATCGCTTCATCTAATTCTTTTTTCCCATCCTGACCTTTTCGACCTTTTATAACTCGATTGCCATAAAAAGCTGAGAATTGTTTATCTGTATTATCGTGGTTCCAATCGTTAAATATGTTGGTGATGGGACCGGTCAATTTATTTTTACTGTCATTGTTGAATTGCCAACCCACCAATAATCGAGCCATTTCACCAACATCTTTCTCTGTAAATTGCGAATTTGGTCCTTTACCTACCGTAAATAATTCTTGTAATTCACGCGCATAGTTTTCATCAGGGTTATTTTTTTGGCTATGCTGAAGGTTTAAATAATCCAACATCAAAGGATCCAGGGTGATTTTGTAAACCGTGGTTTTGTAAGACTCAAAGGATGTGTTAAAAAGAGTCATATAGTATTGATACAACATTTTGACGCTTCCTTTTCCGGCTGGTAACAGATTGTGTAGAAAGAAAACCATACGCCAGTGTATCGAAGTATTTTGCTGAGCCATGTTTCTAAAAATCCATGCATCATGCGATTGATGCCTCGGCCATGGAGATCCATTTGGTTCGGGAGCAAATACATACTCTTTCCCCGGTTCTATATATACGTGTCCTTGTTTTTCTGTTTCCTCCTTTGTGATTTCATAATCATAGTCATTGACCGGAACGCTTGGTTGTTTTTCGGGCGTAAAGATTAAGTCTAAGGATTTTTGTAGGGTAAGGTTGTTGAGGTCTACAAAATGCTTATTTGAATAACCTGTTAAAACACGATTTAACAAATGTTTTTTTTGAGCGACACCCCAAGTTCCAGTGTAAGCTTCAAGGCCAGTATTGACAATTGTTCTTGACGCTCGGGCCTTCTCGATTTTAGAGAAATCGACGTTTTCTTTGCGAAACTGGGCTACTAAATCTACTTTTTTTGTATTTTGCATCAGAACTAAAACTTTTCAAATATAAAATTATTTTTTTAAAATAATGTTATAACTGATTTAACGGTCATATTTTTTACCCATGAAAAGAAGAGAATTTACCAGAAAGACATGTCCAGCATTGGTGCTTTCCATTGTCGGTGTTGCGCTTTTAGAATCGTGTGATAACGCAAAAAAAGAGTCGGCGGTGATCGTTCCTCAGGAGGAAAAAGATTATTTAGATCGAATTAAGTCAATTGGTACCTCCGGATTTTTACTGGTTCAAAATAAGGTGTATTTCAATTTGAAGCATGCGAGTTATTCGAAGTTGTTAACAGCTACGAATTTTGTGAATGATTTAGATAATGGTGTGCTGTTACTCAGGCAGAGTGATACGAGTTTGTTAGCTTTTGACAATTGTTGTCCGCATTTGGGAACTAAAAATCAGTGGAGCTTTCAGAGCAATAAATTTAGGTGTGCTAATCATGGCAATAGCTTTGGGATAGATTCAGGTCAAACAGCAAATTGTAGTTCAAATAGCCAATTTGGCAATTTGCGTTCATTTAAAACCTTGCTCTATAAGGATTTGTTGACGGTGGATTTTAGTTGACGCACGTAAAAACAATTCCCTAAGCGCCGTTCTAACCGTTTTATTGAATTATTTACCCTGATCCACTTTTTTAATAAACGAAATAACCCCGTTCATATAGGTTTTTTGATCATCCCACATCGCCAAATGGCTACCGTTCGGACAATATAAATATTCGCCATGTTGGACCATTTTACTTTGTTCTTCCATGGCTTTTGGGTCCATGGTGTCATATTTGGCACCAATCATCAAAGTAGGGATAGCGATTTCCTTCAGTCGATTTTTAATATCCCAATTGGCAAGTAGGCCAGAAATCCCAAACTCACTAGGTCCCTGCATTTGCGTATATATCGCATTATTTGCATGCTTAAATGATCTGTTTAAGGCGTCTGGCCAGTTGGCAAGCCGACAAATATGCTCATGATAAAAATTAGGGACCAATAGCTCCATGTACCTTGGATTAACGAAATCTTTTTTCGCTTCGATCGCTCTAATTTCAGCCAGTATTTTGGGGTCCATTTGTTTCGCCAAAACCTCTTCGGCATATTTTCCATATTCTGGCGCACTAGCGACCATGTTCGAGACGAGCAGTGCTTTCATATTTTTTTGGTATTTCAGTGCATATTCCATACCCAAAATTCCGCCCCAAGAATTCCCTATGATGTAAAAATTAGATTGGTCGGCACCTATGGCTTTTCGGACCTGCTCCACCTCTTCTACAAAGCGCTCGGTCTTCCAAAGTGTGGTGTCATTGGGTTGATCGCTGTAATAGGAACCGAGTTGGTCATATTCATAAAATTCAAATCCTTCTCTTTGAAAAAATGTCTCAAAACATTCCATGTATTCATGCGTCATGGCTGGACCACCGTGCAGAAGTAAGATCTTGATTTTGGGGTTATTGCCAAAACGTTTGGTCCAAACATTGAAATTACCTTTGGGCGTTTTGATGGGAATTAATTTAACTCCGCCAGCCTCCAAGGTATCAGGATAATTGAAATAATTAGAGACTATTTCCGACGTTTGGGTACAAGAAGTAAAGGCAAAAAGAGATGCCAAGATGAGGGCTAAACGGGTCATAAGGAATAGGTTTTGTATATCAGCGAATAAAAGTTAATTCGTCAACATCCCAGGCTCTAACAAAGCGCGTGGTCTATTGCTTTCACCGGGTTTAGGAATGGGTCCCGATTGAATCGTTTTTTGTGCATCATTTTTTAAATTCAAAAAGGACTTTTCCGGAATCCGATTCACAAATTCAAATGGATCATTTTTTCTAATGTATAATTCGGATCCCTTTTCTCCCTTTCCCCAATCGGTATATCTCCAATCTTTATGAATGAGGGTTTGTCCCATGATGTCCGTTTTTGTTTTAGGGTCGTAGTGAAAAACTAGACTTTTGGCATAAGCCGATGAATTGTTCTTGCCTTGCATGTAGGGAAGCAATGATTTACCATCCAATTTCGAATGATCTTTTTCCCCTGTTAATGCAAGCAGGGTGGGATATAAATCCAGCAATTCGACCGGTTGGTCTAGCACTTTACCTTTCGGAATTCCCGCGCCAGCCATGATAAAAGGAACTCTCGTGGAGGCGTCAAAGGCACTTAATTTGGCCCATAAACCTTCATGATCACCTAAATGAAAACCATTGTCCCCCACTAATACCACCACCGTGTTTTCCCATAATTTTTCCCGATCCAAAACTTCCATTAATACTCCCACATGTGCATCTGTGAAGGATATGCAGGCGTAATAACCTTGAATGGCAGCTGCTCTAGAATCCGGTTGGGCAAACCCAGACAATTCAGTTTGCATCGCCACAGACGGTATATTGATCATTTTAGGATCCTCTCGAATCTGGATTTTGTCGACTGGATATAAATCAAAATATTTCTTAGGCGCGGTCCAAGGCAAATGTGGTTTATGGAATCCCGCAGCTAAAAAGAAGGGTTGGTCTTTCTTGGCGGCCAACAAATCTTTGATGGTTTTCGTATTTAATCCATCCCTAGTTTTACTCCCATCGGTCGTTAATACATACGCTTTTGGTCTTCCATCTCCTCCTCCATAACGGGTGTCAATCGCCGCTTTTTCTTCAGCATCTATACTCGCCTCATCCGTGTAATAATTCCAAGATAACTCGTCGCTCATTTTTGCATTATGAAATACTTTTCCGGCTCCAGCCGTATAATATCCTTGGTTCTTGAAATATTGGGGCAATAAAACCGCATCGGGCAAGGCCTTTCTTGCGGGTACATTTAATACATAAACGCCTGTATTTTCAGGCCTTTTTCCACTCAAAAAAGAAACTCGACTTGGATTGCATAAAGGGTATTGACAATAGGCTCGATCAAACATCACGCCCATGGCAGCTAATCGGTCTATGTTGGGCGTTTTTACTTGTTTATTTCCGTAGCAACCTAAACTCGTGTTAAGGTCATCCACGACGATCAATAAAACATTGGTCTTTTTAGGACTTTGTTGGGCTGTTGACAGAAAGGGAGTGACCATTAATGTTAACGCAAAGAAGTAGGTTTGTAATTTCATTTTATGTTTTTTAATTCCACTGAATGGCATAATATTGGCAAGGTTTGTTGCCTACGTTGGTGATGTTATGAAGCACCTTAGATCCCAAACGAATGACATCTCCCGGCTTGGCTAATTCTTTTTTATCACCAATCCTTTCTTCCGCATTTCCGTCAATCATCAAAATGATTTCTTCATTGACATGCGTATGCGGATCGTGACTTTGTTGGCCCACATTCAGCGTCGTCACATGAATATCAAAACGATTCAACATGGCAGTTGCTCGGTCAAAAAACTGTCGGCCACCGCCTTTAGCCGTCGGTTTAAATACGGCGCTTTCCCAAAGAACGATAAAGGATCCGCCCGCTTTTATTGCTCTTTCTTCATTCATGGGTGATTTTGCCAAATAAGTCATCTCATAAAGTTCAGCCAAAACACCTTCGGTATTTTCGAAAATAATTTGGTCTTTAGGCATCACGGTGACCATGCTGCCGACTTGTAAAACCTGAACTTGATCTCCTAAGCTAATCTTTAAATTTCCTTTCTTTAAAATAAAAAAGCGTTCCCGATCTGCCGATGATTTTACTCGGTACTTTTTATTCTCACCAATGCGTATCAAGTTCATTTCTTGTAATTTCAAGACATCGCCTTCGCCTTTAAAAATAGAAGAGGTTGAACCAAATTTTGTTTTGATCACTCGCTCGTCGATGGAATAGACCTTGGATTCCAACAATGGAATTTGACCCAATAAAGGCTTTGAAATCAGCAAGCAGAATAAGAGAATATATTTCATTAGATAGGTTTTATACAAAAGACAAATGTGGTCAAATTATACCCAAAATGTTTATTTAATGTGATATACTAGGGTGATAATGGACTGCTTGGGAACTTGAATTTTCTCCGATTTTACGGGATGGTATGCTAAATTCTTTGTTTCTGAGGTAACATAGGAATCAATTTTTTTATGCTTTTTCAGCTCAGGTAAATCCGCTTCAAAAGACTCTCCCTGATTTACTATGACTAATACCAATTGGTTTTTATCTTGAAACCCTGAGATTTTACAATTTGGCTGATCTATATTCACCTCGATCCTTTTCATATTGGGTCTAATGAACCTCGAAAAATTACCCATCGCCCAAAGTAATTTTGAATCAAATACATCAGCATCATATTTGTTAGCATCTTTTTCTCCTTTTTGATCCTGATTGAAAATGTAAATCAATCCGTCTTTAAAGTCATTTGCACTAACGGAAAGCCACCAACTCCATGAAGAAGCATGGGCAGTGACTAAATCGGTATGTATCACATTCGCCACATAAAGGGCCATTTTCATGCCTAAATCCACGCCACCACCTTTAATCTCGCCAGCATTTTCACCCAAAATGCAATATTCGGATTGCCAGTAGCCTACCTTGTATTGCTCGGCTTCTGCATGTAGATCATTGCGTTTTTTGACCAATAAGGATTCGGGTGAGGTGGTGAAATAACTATGGACACAGACTAATTTCTCCACGGATTTTAAATCGCCTAAATAGTGCGGGCTAGTAGGGCTGAAAAAAGTTTCAATCTGATTGTCTTGTTGGACATTTTTTCGATTCGAATTTTTTTGATACAAATAATCAATCTGACCCGCCTCAGGAATGACGATACTTGTTTTAAGGCCTTTGCTTTCAAATTGACCCGCTAACTTTCGAACGGCCCATGCCAAATCGGTATTGTTTATTGGGGTTCCTTCTTGGGATGCATTGCCATTTTTGCCCGGACCCCAGTCCCATTGTGGTTCATTGAATGGGCTTAGGTAATTGAATTTGAATCGCGCAGAAACTTGATACAAAAAATCCGTCCACTCATTTATTTTGTCTGGATTGAAATTCCATTCTCCTAATTTTCCGGAGCCTATGGCCAATCCATTTTTGGTCATTTGGACTGGGGAAGAATTTAAAAAGCCTAACGTATAGGGTACTCCGTATTTTTTTGCGGCTTGCAGAAAAAATTGTTGGCCTTCCTGTTTTTTCCAATCCCAAACACCTTCCGAATAAAAGCTTTCTGCCCGCCGCCATTCATTGGTGATTTTACTCTCAACTCCTTGTTCCGTACTACCAGCCCCTATATTAAATCGCCACATGGAAAGACCGATCCCTTTTGGATTCCCTTCTGCGTCAACCTCTTGGCTAAAAAGCCACTCGGCGATTTTATTTTTTTTTGCTTGTGGAAAGTATTTTCCGACCATCGCGATAGACCAACAATCCGACGCGCCAAAGCTGTGCATCGTTTGAAATGTTTTTTGTGGATCTAAGGTGATTTTTTGTGAAGGCGATGTGAATGGATTAAAAAATAACAATCCGATTAAAAGCCAAAACCTACTATATGTATGTTTAATCAAATTTTCGTTGGCCTGCCTCGGCATTTTTTCTTGTAAGTTCATAAGCGTCTTTAAAAACACATTTAAATTTGGTTTGAAAAAATCATTTTGCCTATATTTTTTATAAATTAGAAAAAAAATTTAATCTTAACGAAGCCATGTCAATACAAAATCAAAAATTTGAAACTTTACAAATTCATGCGGGCCAAGAAGTTGACCCAACCACTGGAGCAAGAGCAGTTCCTATTTACCAAACCACTTCCTATGTGTTTAATAATTCAGAGCATGGGGCCAATTTATTTGCGCTAAAGGAATTTGGTAATATTTATACCCGGATTATGAATCCGACATCCGATGTTTTCGAGAAACGTATGGCGGCATTAGAAGGCGGAGTGGCGGCTTTAGCTGTTTCTTCTGGCCAAGCGGCCCAATTCATTGCCTTGAATAATATTTTACAAGCGGGAGATAATTTTGTGAGTTCATCCTATTTATATGGGGGAACCTACAATCAATTTAAAGTAGCTTTCAAGCGTTTGGGAATCGAAGTTCGATTTGCTGAGGGAGATGATGCAGCGAGCATGGAGTCTTTGATCGATGAAAATACCAAAGCCATTTATACCGAAACAATCGGTAACCCTAGTTTCAATGTGCCTGATTTTGATAAAATTTCAGCCGTTGCGAAAAAACATGATTTGCCTTTAATCGTTGATAATACGTTTGGTGCAGGTGGATATTTGTTTAGGCCCTTAGAACATGGAGCTAATGTTGTGGTTGAGTCAGCGACCAAATGGATCGGTGGACATGGAACGAGTATTGGCGGCGTGATTGTCGACGGAGGAAATTATAACTGGGGAAATGGCAAGTTTACGCAGTTTACAGAACCTTCTGAAGGATATCATGGATTAGTGTTTAATTCTGTTTTTGGAATTGGCGGTCCTTTTGGCAACATCCAATTCATCATTCGTGCTCGTGTGGAAGGCCTACGTGATTTTGGTTCTTCTCAGTCTCCGTTCAACTCATTCTTATTGTTACAAGGGATAGAAACCTTGTCACTTCGGGTGCAACGCCATACAGAAAATGCGTTGGCAATCGCCGAGTGGCTTGAGCAACATCCTCAAGTGTCAAAGGTCATGTATCCAGGATTAGCGAGTAGCCCAAATCATGCGGTAGCTAAAAAGTATTTGAAGCGTGGATTTGGTGCAGTTTTATCTTTTGAAATAAAGGGTGGAAAAGAAGCAGCTACCAAATTTGTGGATTCATTACAAATGATTAGCCATTTGGCGAATGTGGGTGATACGAAAACGTTAATTATTCAGCCTTCTGCCACGACGCACCAACAATTAAGCGATGAGGAGCAAATGGCCGCTGGAGTAAAACCAGCTTCTTTGCGTTTATCTGTGGGCATCGAACATATCGATGACATTAAGGCCGACATGGAGCAGAGTTTTGCGATTGTTAAAGCTTCTTAATACAAAATCGGGCTTCCAATTGGGGCCCGATTTTTTTTTTCGAGTGTATTGCTTTTGAAAACCTATGATGAAAAAACTTATTCTACTCCTTTGCCTCGTATTGGTCCAATTTTCATTTGTGCCGCCCAGTATCTCCTGGGTTGCCATCGGAGATTCTATCACCTATTTAAATGATCATCCCAATGAGACAGGCAATCGAACAACCAAAGGCTACATGACTAGGGTGGTTGAAAAAATGCCCCATATTAATTTTGTGAATCAAGGGCATAATGGTTGGACCGCCATTAAAATAGCCACCGAAATTGAAAACCTAGGCATTCAAAAGGCGGATGTGTATTCCATCTTTTTAGGAACAAATGATTGGTGGGGATCAAAGCCCTTGGGCGAGTTTTCTGATTATGAAAACAACACAGGAAATGGGACGGTTCATGGTTCATTTAGAATTATAGTGAATAAACTAAAGTCTTTAAATGCGAATGCTAAAATCATTTTTATTACGCCGATGCAACGTGTGGACTTTGTTTATATCAACAATTTCAAAAATAATGCCTACGGTTCTTATCGTGATAAAAAGGGGCAAAATTTAGAAACTTTTGCCAATGCTGTGAAGGATATAGCAAGATTTGAACATATGCCTGTGGTCGATTTATACCATGCAAAAAAGATGGATCACGCGCATTTGGTCAAATTTAAGCGATTAAAAGATCCACTGACTAGCGAGTACAAAAACTTTAAATACCCCGATTTTATTGACGTGCCCTTTAATCCCGAAACCGACGAATATCCGTATCCGGTAGAGGCCTCCGATGTGACTTTTGATGGCTTACATCCATCCGATAAAGGCTACAAAATGATTACTGATTTGCTGTTAAAGGAGTTTTCGAAATTGTAAATTTATTTTCATTAGGTATGTTTATGTGATCCAAACCAGATAAAAAATCTTGATTCCTATGCTAAATCACAATAAGGCTATCTTTTATTTTTTATGCTTCATTTGCATCAGTGCTTGTTCGCCCCTGCAGCAAAAAAATAAAGAAGTAAAAAGTCGTTTTATCCTTTCAGATGTGGATTTACCAGGGTATGAAAAAGACCTGGACCATAAAGGATTCATGCTGGCGATTGATGATCACTTTGACGAGTCAATGACCCGCGGAGAAGTTATATACAAAAACAATTGTTTAAGTTGCCACGGAACGCCCGTTGAACCCGGTAGCATTCCTTCGGCGAGGAAATTTTGGGCTGAGCCTTTTAAATGGGGTCATGATTCTTACGCTTTATACCAAACCATTACGAAAGGTTTTGGGTCGATGCCTCCCCAAATGCATTTAACGCCCGTTGAAAAATACGATGTCATTCATTACATCCAGCAAAATTTCATTGCTAAAAATTCGGCTGTTACATTGGCGAAATGGGATGAGAAATATTTGAGTAGTTTGCCAAAAGGTGAGTCAAAAGGGCCATTGCCTAAAGTGTATAAGCCTTGGGCCGAAATGGATTATGGCAATTTTTTAATCAATACGTATGAGTTGGTCGGTTTGGGAGCAGCTCCTAGACCAAGATCGGGAGGCCCGGTTTCACCACTTCCGGATGAAAATTTTGGTAACGCAAACTTTGCCTATAAGGGGATTGCGATACGTTTGGATCCTGGCAAAGGGGGTGTGGCTGCTGGAAAAGCTTGGATGATGTTTGATCATGATGTGCTGAGAGTCGCTGGTGCTTGGACGGGAGATGGATTCATCGATTGGGAAGCCATATTATTTAATGGCAAGCATAATATTTCCCCTAGAACCGTAGGCGATCTTCATTTTTCAAATCCGGTGGGACCTGGTTGGGCCAACCCGCTCACAGGATCTTTTGAGGATACTCGGTTTATGGCTCGCGACAAAAGACGTTTTGGTCCGTTGCCCAAAGAATGGGCACATTACAAGGGAATATATCAAAACGGAGATCAAGAAGTAATTAAATATACGGTTGGCAATTCCATGGTATTGGAGATGTTTGGCATGGAAATGATGCAGAATAGTCCTGTATTTATCCGGACTTTAAATATAACTAAATCCCCAAATCCTTTAAAAATGCGCGTGGCTCCTAAAGGCACATCGGTTGCCATACAAGGTGACGGGGCTATTTTAGCCGAAGAGGATGGTTTTATTGTCATGAAAGTATCTGCTCAGGTGGAGGTACAAGTGAAATTATTTATGGCAAAGGGCTCGGTCGATGGACTTATGGCTTTGGCTAAAACAAGCCAAGATCCGATTTCATTGGAAAGCTTAACTCGTGGGGGCAAGACTCGATATCCAGAAAAAATCACCACTGATATTATTGCCGGAACGGATGAGGGGGCATTCCAAGTGGATATTTTGAATCCCCCTTTTAATCCCATTTGGCGCAACCAATTAAGATTAAGTGGAATAGATTTCTTTCAAGATAAAAATAGGGGAGTGGTTTGTTCGAGTGATGGTGATATTTGGAAGGTGGAGGGTTTTACCAATAACACGGGTAAACTCGTATGGCAACGTATTGCTTCCGGCTTATTCCAACCTTTAGGAATTAAAGTCATTGACGAAGTGATATATGTGACTTGTCGAGATCAACTGGTTAAGTTAAACGATTTTAATGGGGATGGGGAAACTGATTTTTATGAGAGTTTTAATAATGATCACCAGGTGACAGACCATTTCCATGAATTTGCGATGGGTCTTCAGGCAGATAAGGAGGGGAACTTTTATTATGCCAAAAGCGCTCGGCACGCACGGGAGGCCTTAGTACCCCAGCATGGGACTTTAATTAAAGTAAGTAAAGATGGCTTCCAAACCGAAATTATAGCGACGGGTTTTAGGGCGGCCAATGGGGTTTGTATAAATCCAGATGGCAGTTTTATTGTCACAGACCAAGAGGGACATTGGAATCCGATGAACCGCATCAATTGGGTTAATAAAGGTGGATTTTATGGCAACATGTTCAGTTATCATGCGCATCCAGATAGTTCAAATGCAAGTATGGAGCAGCCGCTCGTCTGGGTGGATCGAGAACTGGATCAGTCGCCGTCAGAATTATTGTGGGTCGACAGTCCCGCGTGGGGACCCTTACATGGTAAGCTTTTAAATTTTTCCTATGGTTATGGAAAGGTTTTTTTAGTTCCACATGAGAAAGTAGGTGGCCAGTTGCAAGGGGGGATGGTCGAATTACCGATGCTAAGATTTTCTACTGGAATTATGCGGGGAAGATTTAATTCGCAAGATGGCCAACTGTACCTGTGTGGTTTGTCGGCCTGGGGCTCCACGCAATCTCAATTAGGCGGCTTATATCGGATAAAACCTACGAATAAACCATTGAATGTACCTTTGGAAATTCATGCGACGAGCAAAGGAGTTCAATTGGTTTTTGCCAGTCCATTAAATGCTTCGAGTGTTTCTAATCTGACTAATTTTCGCATCAAAATTTGGGATCTTAAAAGGTCAAGAAAATATGGATCCAAACATTACAATGAAAAAACCATCCAGGTGGAAAAAGCAGCATTAGGGCCTGATATGAAATCGATTTTTTTGACTATTCCTGAGATTAAGCCTACTTGGGGGATGGAAATAAAATACAACCTTATGGGCCAAAATGGTAAATCGATCGATGGATTTGTTCAAAATACGATACATCAATTGGCCAACGCTAAATAATACAATTATAAAAACTCAATACCTATGAAACGTTCACACTCTTTTTTCACCTTAATGTTTTCCTTAATAACCTTGTCATTATTCGGTCAAGGACCTAAAGTTTTAGTGGTCACAGCGCATCCCGATGATGAAACAGGTTTTTCCGTGACCATGTTTAAGATTACCCATGAAATGAAGGGGACTGTGGATATGGCTGTGATGACCGATGGAGGCGGAGGCTTTGCCGATTCACAATTGGGCGCCCTCTACTACAATTTAAACTTAACGGATTCCATTGTAGCCCGCACACATTTACCGATGCTGAGAAAGCAAGAGATTTTGAATGCCGGTAAAATCATGGGGGTTCGCAACATCTATTTTATGGAGCAACCAGATGACTGGTACACGACGGATGTTAAGCCCTACATCTCTGGAAAAAATTGGGATATCTCCTATGTCGAAAGAAGAATGGATCGCTTGTTGGCCGATCGCGACTATGATTTCATTATCACGATGCTTCCACACGCGGGTCAGCATGGTCACCATAAAACATCTGTTTTAATGGCCTTGAGAGCGGTTCAAAGGTTTAAAGGTCCTCATAAACCCATTGTCATAGCCGGTTCTCCCATGAATGCCACAAGCAAACCGATGGAATTTAGTATGTTGGAAGGTTATCCAGAGACCAAAATAAAAGCAGATGCGCCAACGTTCACCTTGAATCGTGCATTTCGTTTTAAGGAAAATGATAAGGTTAGTTATAAAATCGTCGCAGATTGGGTGATTTCTGAATATAAATCACAGGGAGCGATTCAGGAAAATGGCATACACAAAACCGATATGGAAGTGTACCGGTATTATGACCTAAATGATTCAAAAGGGATTTCTAAAGTTCAAAAACTTTTTGATGATTTGGCGAAGATTGGATTTGCTGCGCCGGCTAAGTAATTCATTTTTTGCTGATACATTTGGATGCTTAAAGTTAAAATACACCAAAGCATCTAATGTATTTGCATCCGTGATAAAAAGACGTTTTGTACTGTTTGGAAAATTAAAATCCGGAAACAATCAAGCATTTTAAAAGTTTATACAATATTTAAAATGAGGAGTATTTTTTAAATAAATTATTAGCTAATTTTAAAAAATAAGTTTTGTCCGACTCAAATGGGCTAATTATTGTCAATCGTTTTTAAAAAAATATACTATGGCTACGTACGAATGTAAATCTTGTGGAATGGCAGTAAATGCTTCTTGTGCAAAATGTGATCAACCTTTAGAAAATGATATGCTGACTTTACCAGATGGAAATCAAGTTCAAATTTCTATTTGCCGCTCATGCGAAGGTAAAATCAAATCACCTCAATGTTGTGGAGCGGATATGAGTTGCACCATGTAATTCACATTTTTGTTTTTTAATTTATCAAGGAAGGCGAAAGCCTTCCTTGATTTTTTATAATCATTCCACAAACTATTTTTTTAATATGAAAAAAATCTTGTTTTTGATGCTTTGTTGCCTTCCTGCCTTAGCTCAAACAAAATCAGATCTTCAAGGGACCGCTCGTGTTTTTGACCTTGAGTTTACGAGCCAAGAGTTAGACACGCTCTATTCTGATGTCCTAGATAATTTGGCCAATTACAAGGCCATGCATAAACTAAGCTTAAATAACAATGTGCCCTTGAGTCTTTGGCAAAATCCTGCTTTACCAGGAATGAAATTTGACTTGAAACAAAGGCCTATTATTTGGCCTAAATCAATCGCTAAATTACCCGTAAATAAATCTGATTTGGCATTTTATTCCATTGACCAATTGGCTTATTTGATCAAATCTAGACAAATTACTTCGCTCGATTTAACGCGTTTTTTTATTGACCGCATTAAGAAGCACGGGGATGCTTTGCAATGTGTCGTTAGTTTGCAAGAAGAGATCGCGTTCAAGCAAGCGAGGCAGGCCGACCGTGAAATCGCGGCAGGGAAATACCGCGGTTTGCTTCATGGAATTCCGTATGGATTGAAAGATTTGTTTGCGATTAAAGGAACCAAAACTACTTGGGGTGCAGCGCCTTATAAGGATCAGACAATTGACGAAGATGCGTATGTATACCAACGACTTCGTGATGCAGGAGCTGTATTAGTCGCTAAATTTTCGTTGGGGGCATTGGCGATGGGTGATTATTGGTACGGGGGAAGAACCAAAAACCCTTGGAATTTAAGGTATGGTTCTTCGGGTTCATCTGCTGGATCGGCATCCGCTACGGTGGCTGGTTTAGTGCCTTTTGCGATTGGCACAGAAACTTGGGGAAGCATCGTTTCGCCTTCTACGACTTGTGGGGCAACAGGTTTGAGGCCGACCTTCGGGAGTGTGAGTCGTTCGGGTGCTATGGCCCTTAGTTACAGTTTAGATAAAATTGGCCCTATTTGCCGCTCGGCAAATGACGCGGCCATTGTTTTTAGTTTTATTCATGGAACCGATGGCCAAGATTTAGCTGCGGTCAATCGGCCTTTTAATTATGATGCCAACCGTTCATTGAAAGGCATGAAAATCGGATATGCCAAAAACTATTTTGATAAAATTAAGGATACGACCAGGAATGAATGGAAGGTTATTTCTTTGCTAAAAAAGCAGGGGGTCCAACTCATTCCCGTCGATTTTCCAGATTCAACGGCCTATCCTTTTAATATCATGGATGTGGTGATAGGTGCGGAATGCGGAGCTCAATTTGACGAGTTGACTCGAAATAATGTGGACGATTTATTGACCCGACAAACAAAATCGGACTGGCCTAACCAGTTTCGGACTTCCCGATTTGTACCTGCGGTAGAATATATTAATGCCCAAAGACATCGGTATATATTAATGCAAAAAGTGAATGCCGTGGTGTCTCAATTTGACGCCATCATTTGCCCTTCTCGGGGTGGCGGAAATCAATCGGCCATCACGAATTTAACCGGCCATCCGGTGGTATGTGTTCCTAACGGATTTGATTCAAAAACAAAACTTCCTACGGGAATTTCCTTTGTAGGGAAGCTTTACGACGAAGGAACTATTCTGCGTGTTGCCAAGTTTTACCAAGACTTAACGAATTATGACGAAGCGCATCCAACACAATTTATGCTTGATTAATTAAACTCAAAAAAACTCTTTTAAATGAACAATCCATCTAAGATAAAATCCATTGCATTTTTGCTATTGATCAGCTTTTGCGGTCTCAATCCATTGTGGGCCCAATTGCCCTCGCCCAATTTTATTGTCGGCGATGCTTTACCCAATGCCCCTGAATTAGCTCCCCGAGGAAAATATGCGGTTGGTGTTCGTACCATTGAGGTGGTGAATAAAAATCAAGTGGACGTACTGAATTCAAAAGCTGGCGTGGACCCATTATACGACCGATCGCTTACGTTGGAAGTTTGGTACCCCGCTGTGATTCCCGCAGGCCAAAAAGCTTTGGAAACGTATAAATCCACCTTAGGTCTGTTTAAAGACCCTAAACGACCATTAATTCCGTATACGTATTTGGGGCGTGCATTGAGGGAAGCACAACCCGATCGATCAGAAGGTAAGTATCCTTTGGTTATTGTCTCTCATGGCTATCCTGGCTCTCGTTTATTACTTAGTTATTTGACCGAAAATTTAGCCTCCAAAGGTTATGTCGTGGTGGCCATTGGCCATACGGAATCTACGTATACCGACCGGGCAGCTTTTCAAAGTACCTTATTGAATCGATCTAAAGATGTTTTATTTGTATTGAATTCTTTAGCTGGCTTTTCTAGCCAAGGAAGCAAGCATTTTTTATCAGGAATTGTGGATGTAGAAAATACAGGAATTGTGGGTTATTCCATGGGTGGATATGGGGTATTAAATGTGGCGGGTGCTGGATATAGTCAAAAAATGGATTCGACTTTTGCCGTACTTTCGGGCGGTAGTCACGCGATAAGAGTGCGTATGGCGGGCCAACCAGAATACCTTTCTTCTTTGGATTCTCGAATTAAAGCAGTAGTTGCCTTTGCTCCTTGGGGTATGCAAAGAGGCACTTGGGATGCAGAGGGTTTAAAAGGATTAAAGACTCCCACGTTTTTTGTGGCCGGAAGTTTAGACGATGTCTCTGGCTACGAGGATGGAATCAAAGCAATTTATGAAGGTGCGATTAATGCAAACAGGTATTTATTGACCTACCAAAATGCACGTCATAATGTGGCTCCCAATCCACCACCTGCGGAAACGTTTGCTGAGGGTGTTAGCCCAAGTGAGTACAATCATTATTCAGAACCCACTTGGAACGAATACCGCTTAAATAATAATAACCAGCATTTTGTGACGGCCTTCTTGGGGATTCATTTGAAAAAATTGGATTACAT
>JBIKRO010000088.1:0-10506 GCA_044349095.1 Aquirufa sp.
TAAGCGTCCTTCTGCTAACACGATTACATTTTTACCATCGATGGTATACATGTCAACCTGTGGCTTGATTTGATCCTTTGTTTGACCGTAGTTACTGTTTAACCACTCCATGTCAATTTCATTATCGAAATGACCAATGTTGCAAACGATCGCTTTGTCCTTCATCAATTTAAAGTGACGATCACGAATGATTTTCACATTACCTGTCGCAGTAACAAAAATGTTAGCTCTAGTAGCAGCTTCATCCATTGGAACCACTTCAAATCCGTCCATGGCAGCTTGAAGCGCACAAATTGGATCGATTTCAGTGACTAAAACTCGGCAACCAGCACCTCTTAACGATTCGGCTGAACCCTTTCCTACATCACCATAACCTGCTACTACGGCGACTTTTCCGGCCAACATCAAGTCAGTCGCACGACGAATAGCGTCTACTAAAGACTCTTTGCAACCATATTTATTATCAAACTTTGATTTAGTTACCGAATCGTTCACATTGATCGCTGGCAAAAACAAAGTACCATTCTTCATACGCTCATACAAACGGTGAACTCCAGTGGTAGTTTCTTCAGAAAGTCCCTTAATTTCTTTAATCAATTCAGGATATTCATCAAAAACCATATTGGTTAAATCACCACCATCATCTAAAATCATGTTAAGTGGTTGCTTATCTTCACCAAAAAATAGAGTTTGCTCGATACACCAATTGAATTCTTCTTCGTTCATGCCTTTCCAAGCATAAACGGGAATACCTGCTGCAGCAATGGCAGCAGCTGCATGGTCTTGTGTAGAGAAAATGTTACATGATGACCATGTAACTTCTGCACCTAATGCGGTTAAAGTCTCAATTAAAACGGCTGTTTGAATCGTCATGTGCAAACATCCTGCGATGCGAGCTCCCTTTAAAGGTTGGGCTTGTCCGAATTCTCTTCTCAATGCCATTAGACCAGGCATTTCTGCTTCTGCTAATTGAATTTCTTTGCGACCCCAATCGGCCAATGCAATATCTTTGACTTTGAATGGTACATAAGTACCTGCTGCTAATGCCATATTTGTTATGCTTGTTTTCTTAATAAAGTGCAAATTTAAACTTTTTTTTCTTCAGACGCAAAATCTAAATGAACTCCTATTTAACGGTCGATTATTATTTGATATTTAACTCGAATTCCTCGTTTTATACAGCCAAGAAAGGGAGAACACTTTCTAATTGAATTCCTCTAGAACCTTTGATTAGTATAAATGAATTATTAATGGGGTTATCTTGAAGCCAATTATGCAATCCGAACTTATCTGGAAAATAAAATGCGTGGGGTAAATGAATGAGTGCATGCTGCATTTGTTCGCCCACTAACAATATTTTATCAAATGAGAAGGATGAAATTAATTTGCCTAGGTCGGCATGTTCCTTTATTGATTCATCACCTAATTCAAACATATCACCTAAGATTAAAACTTTCGGGTCATTCTTGGTTCCAGCAAAATGGCTGATGGCCACATGCATCGAGGTGGGATTGGCATTATACGCATCCATTAAAACCTGATTACTTCCAGATTTGATGAATTGGGATCGGTGGTTGGAAGGCAGGTAATTCTCAATGCCTTGATTACACGCTTCATCTGATAATTTAAAATGCTTTCCTATGGCGATGGCCATTTGAATATTTTCAAAATTATAGACTCCAGGTAACTGGGTTGTTATTTTTTCTCCTGTTGCGGTTTGGTAAATGATGGTGGGCGTCGATGCGACCAATTGAATAGGCATGTCTTGATTGGCCAAAATCGTATGATGGAATACTCTTTCAGCATACATTTCGTGAACCACATTCTTGATTTCTGGCAAAAATACGGTGGAAGAATTTTGAGCTAAAAAGTCAAACAATTCGCCTTTCCCTTTTTTTACCCCCTCAATTCCTCCAAAACCCTCTAAATGCGCTTTGCCAATATTGGTAATCAAGCCGTGAGTAGGTTGTGCAATATCCGCTAATTCTTTGATGTCACCTTGTTTGTTAGCCCCCATTTCGATCACAGCAATTTCGTCATTAGGCTTGATGGATAGAAGTGATAGTGGAACTCCTATGTGGTTATTTAAATTGCCAGCGGTCGCAAAGCATTGGTATTTTTGAGATAAAACAGAAAAAATAAGTTCTTTGGTGGTGGTTTTTCCATTCGAGCCCGTAAGCCCAATGATAGGAATGGTTAAGGTTTTGCGATACTGGAGGGCTAAATCTTGCAAAGCTTTTAAGCCATCCTGTACTAATAATGTGTTGTCTCCTAAATCAAAATCGGGGTCATCGATCACCGCGTAGGATGCTCCTTTTTCTAAGGCTTCTTTGGCAAGTATATTGGCGTTGAAATTAGGCCCTTTTAATGCAAAAAAGAGATTTCCTTTTTCTATTTTTCGGGTGTCGGTCGATATCCCAGTGGAGGATAAAAATTTGTCTAAAAGCAATGAATTAGTAACCTTCATTTTATATTTAATGCTCCAATTTGCATATTGCGTTTACAAATATCGAATGAAAAATTTAGTATTCCTTTTTTTAATGGTTTTTAGTGCTCAAATTTTAGGTCAAGGCCTTCAATTTAAGTTTAATCAGGATATTATTGTCTCGAATGGCAAAGGGATTTTTAAAAATGCATGGGCTGGAGGATTGAATGCAGTGCAATTTGCTCAGATCGATTTAAATGGCGATGGATTCGAAGATGTGTTGGCTTTTGACCGAACAAATCAAAAGGTATTTACCTATATAAATAAATCTGTTGTAGGCGGGGCTGTTGAATTAGCCTATGATCCCATCTTTGAAAAATATTTCCCTTCTGTTGAAAATTGGCTCATTGCTTGTGATTACGATGGGGATAAGAGAAAGGATCTTTTTACGTCAACCTCAGCCGGTGTGAAGGTATATCGGAATATATCAGTCGGATCCAATATCAAGTTCGAGGTGGTTTCTGAGGCACTTTTTAGCGAAGGATTTTCGAGTAAAATAAATTTGTACGTTGCCGCATCTGATATTCCGGCCATCGGGGATTTAGATGGGGATGGAGATATCGATATCTTATCTTTTGAACCAGCTGGACATTACCTGGAATTTCACAAAAACATGTCGGTCGAGAAAACGGGCAAAATGGGATTGCAATTCCAAAAAGTAGGTGATTGTTGGGGTAATTTCATTCACAACGACTGCCGCGATATTTTATTTGGGGTTCCTTGTAATGCTTCAGGAAACTCATCCATCGCTGCAAATAGTATATTATCGCCTAATCAAACGATGCACACGGGCAACAGCTTAAGCTTGTTAGATTTAAATAAGGATGGAATTAAGGACTTATTGTTTGGTCATGTGACTTGCCAAAATCTTGTTTATTTGCAAAATTTTGGGAGTCTTAATCAGGCTAATTTTTTGAAAGCGGATTTTGAATATCCGAATAAAAACCCTGTTTCGGTTCCTTCGTTTGCGGCTGCTTTTCCTTTGGATTTAAATGGGGACGGGCAAATGGAATTATTGACTTCTACGAATGCTGCTGATCATGGTGGGTATATTCAGGATTTTCAAAACTCGGTTTCCTTGTTTCAATTTGAAAAGGGTGATTGGGTATTGAAGTCAAAAAATTTCTTGCAATCTGAAATGATTGACGTGGGAGAGGGTGCTTCTTGTGTTTGGTGGGATGGCGATCAAGATGGAGATTTAGATTTGTATGTAGGGAATTCGGGAATTCGGGGTCCTTCCGGCGTCCGTGCGTCTATATTTTATTATGAAAATGTAGGTACTTATTTAAAACCTGAATTGATTTTCAAAACGGATGATTTTGGCGGTCTCTCTAAACTGATTCAAGGAACGGATATTCAGTTGACTTTAGGGGATCTTGTTTCTTCTGGTCGGCGCCAATTAATTATATCGATGCAAACGTTTTTAGGTCCAGAAATAAGGTATTGTACTTCAAATACTTCTGAAATCAAACAATATAAGCTTGCTGGATTTTCTTCCGGCGATCGGCCTTTATTTACGGATTGGAATCAAGATGCTAAGTTGGATTTATTGGTTTTAGAAAAAAGTGGGCGAATTCGAAGTTATGACGGGTCTTTTTTGAAAGTACTGAATGCTGATTGGGGTGATTTTTCAAAAAAAGTAGACTGGGTCTTACAATCATTTGCTTTGGCGGATGCTGACTTAGATGGTCGATTGGATTTTATCGGAATAGATAAATTAGGCCGATTACATGTGGGAGTATTGGACCCGAAGACTTCATTCATTCAATGGCAACCCGACGCCAATTTAGAGTCCTTTAATTTTGGTCAAAAGGCTACGGTATCTACATCTGATTGGAATCAAGATGGTTTAATGGATATAAGTGTAGGCTTAACTACGGGAGGTATCCAGTTAATGCAAAATATATTTAAGTCAGAGTTATCTACCAATATTGAAAATTCTTCGCTTCAGATATGGCCAAACCCCGGTAAGGAATATGTTCAAATCATGGCGAATGGAAATGGTATGTATGAGCTGATTGATATTACGGGCAAAAAACTAATCGCTAGTGTTCAAATGGAGAAGCTCTATCCTGTTAGGTTGGACATATCTCAAATTCCAAGGGGTGTCTATTTTATAAAATTCACTTCTTCGAAAAACCAAATAAGCTTTAAGAAGTTGGTGCTTGATTAGAAAAATTTGGGGACTCCTAAAATAATTTGTCGGAGACTGACGATGATAATCACCATGCCGACTAATATCATCATGGATTTCACGGGAAGTTTATTAGCTAGTCTGGCCGCTATGGGCGCAGCGACAACGCCGCCCAGAATTAGGCCAATGATCACTTGCCAATAGCCTAAACCAATGACCGTGAAAAAGGTGATGGAAGAGGCGAGCGAGACAAAAAATTCGGTTAAATTAACGCTGCCGATGGTATATTTTGGGTGTCTACCTGATGCGATTAGGGTAGATGAAACGATAGGTCCCCAGCCACCACCACCGATTGAGTCAAGGTAACCCCCAAAAAGTGCAAGGACGCCCACACGTTTTAGTTGGCGCTTTTCCATTCTTTTAATCAATGCTTTCCGAATGATAATGACACCTAAAAACAGGGTGTATACGGACACGATAGGCTTAATATAAGTAGAATATTCTTCCAGACTTGATAACACATAAGCCCCTAAAATAGCACCTATGACACCTGGAATAACCAATGTTTTAAATAATTTGGAATTAACGTTGCCAAATTTAAGATGCATATAACCTGAAACGCCCGAGGTAAACACTTCTGAGGCATGAACTGAAGCTGATGCAGCTGCAGGCGTTATGCCGACAGACAATAAAAAGGTGGTTGCGGTAACCCCATAAGCCATACCAAGTGCACCATCGATCATTTGGGCAATAAATCCACCGGCGATATAGTATAGAATTTCAGAGTTGACTGAATTAAAAATAGCGATTAAGTTTTCTGTTGTGAGGTAGGTAAAAAGGAGATGGCCAACGATCATTAGGCCTAATGCATTACTTAAATGGATGATTATTTCAGTAACACTTCTTTCTCTTTTCCATATAATTTGTAAGGCCTTATATAGGCTTGGAAACTTTCTGTTAAAATTACTTGGCTCACTGGGTAAAGACATAATCAAATTTTATTCTCTACAAAACTAATAGACTTTACTTAATCTACCAATAAAGTAGAGTAAATATTTTTTAACAAAAAAGACTTAATTTGCGAGTTCTTTACATGATTATATAAATTTTATGCGTTCAGAGTATCAGTTTCGTGAGATTGAGAAGCAATGGCAATCTTTTTGGGAAAAAAATGAAACATTTAAATCTCAAATAAATAAAAACAAACCCAAGTATTTTGTACTTGACATGTTTCCGTATCCATCGGGTGCCGGTTTGCATGTGGGACATCCGCTGGGTTATATCGCGTCCGACATTATATCGCGTTATAAAAGGCTAATGGGATTTGAAGTTTTGCATCCCATGGGTTTTGATTCATTTGGTTTACCGGCAGAACAATATGCGATTCAGACGGGACAGCACCCTGCAGTGACCACTGAAAATAATATTTCAAAATATATCGAGCAACTGAAGAACATGGGTTTTTCTTTTGATTGGTCGCGCGAAGTGAGGACTTCTGATGCTTCCTATTACAAGTGGACACAGTGGATTTTCATGAAGTTATTTAATTCATGGTATAATCAGGAAACAGACAAGGCAGAGTCGATAGACACCTTGATTGAGATTTTAAACAAAAAAGGTTCTGTGAATCTGCGGGCTGTTTGTGATGAGGAATTGTCTAGAATAACAGCTGACGAGTGGAATTTCTATTCTGAAGAAGAAAAATATAAATATACACTCGGCTTTCGTTTAGCTTATTTGGATGATTCGGTGGTGAACTGGTGTCCTGCCATGGGCACTGTTTTAGCTAATGATGAGGTTAAAGATGGTTTTTCTGAGCGTGGTGGCTATCCTGTTGAGCAGAAAAAAATGCGCCAATGGTCCATGAGAATCACCGCTTATGCAGATCGATTATTGACAGGTTTAGATGAAGTTGATTGGTCAGATTCCATTAAGGAGCAACAAAGGAATTGGATTGGAAAGTCAATAGGTGCTGAGGTTACTTTTGATATTGAAAATGTCGAAGACAAAAAAATCAAAGTCTTTACGACGAGGGTCGATACGATTTATGGCGTTTCTTTTATGGTGTTAGCCCCTGAACATGAATGGGTTGACTCACTGACAACTCTAGAACAAAAATCTGCTGTAGCTGAATATGTGAAATGGACTCAATCAAGGTCGGAATTGGATCGTGTTTCTGAGGTTAAGCAAATTTCTGGCGTATTTACGGGAACCTATGTGATTAATCCGGTTAATAATGAGCGCGTACCTTTGTATTTAGCCGATTATGTGTTGGCCGGATATGGAACGGGAGCTGTTATGGGGGTGCCGTCTGGGGACCAGCGAGACTGGAATTTTGCTACTCATTTTGATTTACCTATTATACCTATTTTAGATGCTCAAAAAGGAATCGAAAAACAGGCTGACGCAACTAAAGAAGGACATTATATTAATTCCGGAATTATTAATGGGTTAACTTATAAAGAAGCTACCAACACGTTAGTATCTTGGTTGGAGCAACGCGGTATTGGGAAGGGAAAGATTCAATATCGTATGCGAAATGCTGTTTTTTCTCGCCAACGATATTGGGGGGAACCGGTTCCGGTTTATTTTAAACCAACGACCCAAGGTGAATTGTTGCCATACTTAATCGATGAATCTGAATTGCCTTTAGAGTTGCCTAAAATAGATAAATATTTGCCTACCGAAACTGGAGAACCACCTTTAGGGCGTGCATCGGCTGACTGGAAATATAAAAACCAATATGATTACGAGTGGTCCACGATGCCTGGTTGGGCTGGTTCTTCTTGGTACTGGTACCGCTATATGGATGCTCAAAACAAGGAAGAATTTGCTTCAAAAGAAGCTATAGATTACTGGAAGGCAGTTGATTTATATATTGGAGGTTCTGAACATGCGACAGGGCACTTACTTTACAGCCGCTTTTGGAATAAATTCTTGAAGGATTTAGGGTTGGTAAATGAGGAAGAGTTTGCTAAAAAATTGATTAATCAAGGAATGATCCAAGGTAGATCCAATTTTGTCTATCGATTAAAGGATTCTGAAAAGGTCACTTTTGTCTCATTTGGGTTAAAGGATAAATATCAAGTCGCTGCATTACATGTGGATGTGAATATTGTCGAGAATGACATTTTAGATTTGGACGCATTTAAAAAGTCCAGAAATGACGTGCCTGACGATGCGGATTTTATCTTGGAAGGAGGTAAATATATATGCGGTTGGGAAGTTGAAAAAATGTCTAAATCCAAATATAATGTAGTTAATCCAGATGATTTAATTGCAAAATATGGTGCTGATACTTTACGTGTGTATGAAATGTTTTTGGGCCCACTAGAGCAATTTAAACCTTGGAATACGAACTCAATTTCAGGATCACATAATTTTTTGCGGAAGGTTTGGCGATTGTTTTTTGACGAAAATACACAAGTTAGAAAAGTCGTGGATGAAACTGCAACAGCTGAGGAATTACGAGTCTTGCATACAGCCATTAGAAAGGTTAAAGATGATTTAGATCGTTTTTCTTTTAATACGGTGGTTTCAACGCTAATGATTTGTGTGAATGATTTAGGTCAACTAAAATGCCATAAAAAATCTGTTCTGAGGGAGTTGCTGATATTATTATCTCCTTATGCTCCGCATATTGCAGAGGAATTATGGGTAGCATTAGGAGAATTACCAGGCCAAATATCCTATGCTAAATTCCCTGAATTTAATCCTTCAAATTTAAATGAAGATTCATTTAAATACCCGATTTCATTTAATGGAAAAGTAAAATTAACGCTAGATTTCTCTAGCTCTGCTTCTCCCAAAGAAATAGAAGCAGGAGTTTTGGCGAACGAGCAGGTGATTAAAATTTTAGCGGGCGTTTCTCCTTCTAAGGTAATTGTCGTTCCCAAGCGAATCGTTAATATCGTATTGGGAAAATAGCATTAAACTTAATTATTTGGCTAAAAGCATCTCCAATGCTTTCAAAAAAGTAATAATGAAAGCTAATAGGCCGATACTCCATTTCATGGATTTATGTATGGCCATTTGAATTTCTAATCTTAGCTCCATTTTAAATTCATTAAACTGTGCAATTAATGAATCGATTTTGGCATCTAAGCGAGATTCCAATGCGTCAAATTTGGTTTCTAATACTTCAAATTTATTTTCCAATTGCTTGAAATCGGTCTTTAAACTAGCGACATCAGCCACCACCTCATCCAATCGGAGGTCTAAATGATTAATTTGATTGAACTGTGATTTTAGTAAAAGCGTGTTAATATCCTCACCATTTAGTCCTTCACCCCGACTAAATCGCTCTTCAATTTCAGTTAATTTGGGTTGGATCATTTCCAGCAGCATATCTTCAATCTTAGATTTATGATTCATCAGTATTATTGGTTAGGTAGATTTAATCTAATTTTATTTGGCCAAAAGCATCTCCAATGCTTTCAAAAAAGTAATAATGAAAGCTAATAGGCCGATACTCCATTTCATAGATTTATGTATGGCCATTTGAATTTCTAATCTGAGCTCCATTTTAAATTCATTAAACTGTGCAATTAATGAATCGATTTTGGCATCTAAGCGAGATTCCAATGCGTCAAATTTGGTTTCTAATACTTCAAATTTATTTTCTAACCCTACAAACCTATTTTCCAATTGCTTGAAATCTGTTTTTAAACTAGCGACGTCAGCCACCACCTCATCCAATCGGAGGTCTAAATGATTAATGTGATTAAACTGAGATTTTAATAATAGGGTGTTTACATCTTCTCCGTTTAGGCCTTCGCCTCGACTGAATCGCTCCTCAATTTCTGTTAATTTGGGTTGGATCATTTCCAGCAGCATATCTTCAATCTTAGATTTATGATTCATCAGTATTATGGGTTAGGTAGCTTAGATTTTAAGCTCCGCAATGTATAGAGAATGCATTGATATTCAATCTGGTTTAAAGCAAACTAACTGATTATTTTAAAATTCTAATTGTGAGCTAATGATGGGAATTAGGGGTAAGGCATACCGGTAGGATAGGCCCTTTACATTTGAATCATAGCGTTCCTCAATGATGTTATTGGTATTAAATATGTTTTGAAGATCCATTCTAAAAGACCACGTGTGATTCAATTTATTAATCCGATAGGCCAATGAAAAATCGTATCGCTCAAAATTTGGATATTGAGATTCAAACGCTTTTGCTGGTACAGTAACCGTTGTATTCCTTTTGATAGACTCTGCTAAATTGATGGGTGTATATCGGTTCCCACCTCTTAGCAGATATCTTACGTTGACCGAAAGTGACTTTTGTTTCGCTAATTTAAAGTCTTTGCCTACCAAAATATTTCCCGCAAATAGATTGTTAAATTGAGTATTTCGCCACACTAAATCCTTATTTTGAAACTTAGAGTCAAAGAGTGAAGCGGTAATTAAATAGTAAAAATTATCCGCTAAAAATCTTTCCAATGTCAATTCTATTCCCTTATTAATCCCCTTTCCAGTATTTTCAAGCACTTGGCCAGGGATGCCAGAGGTATAATTGACTAACGAAAATAATCCTTTCTTCGTCGTGTCTATAGGTACTTGATTTATGTTTTGGATGTAGGCCTCAACTTTCAGTCGAGTATTTTCACCGATTCTTTGGTCATACGAAACCACTTGGTGCATAGCCTGTGATGGCGCAATGTTTTTATTAGGCTGCACAAAGCTTCCATTGGGCAAATATCTTTTAAAAAGATAGGTGGATATAGGCTCAATGCGTGAATGCCAACCAATCCCCACCCCAAATCTACCTCCCGAATGATTGTCGATCGAAATGGCCATTCGAGGCTCGATGGCCTTGGATTGATTCAGTTCAAATTGGTATGCATGAAGCCCAAAAGTAGTTTGAAAAGCTGGAGTCCAT
>JBIKRO010000089.1:0-10457 GCA_044349095.1 Aquirufa sp.
AAAGTGGAAATAACAATATTGGAAACTATTCTTCTTTAGCTGCTATAAACCCTGGTTCCTATATTTTTGGAAATAACCAGGTTTCCGCTTCATTCGTTGGTATTTCCAACCCTTTCTTAACTTGGGAGGAATCAGATCAGTTTGATACAGGTTTAGATATTGAATTATTTAATAATCGAGTTAGCTTGATTTTAGATTATTATAATCGTGAAAGTGCTAATATGTTGTTGAATGATGTCATTCCTGCCATTACAGGATTTAATTCTCAAATCGTAAATAAAGGAACGGTACGTAATAGAGGTTTTGAGATTTCATTAGGCGCAACGCCTATTCAAGGTAAATTCAACTGGGATTTTAATTTTAATGTTGCTATTAACCGAAATATGGTACTTTCATTAAATGAGAATGGAGATCGCGTCTTGTCTGGCGATATTTATGGAATTCCTTCCCATGTAACTGTTGTAGGCAAACCGATCGGTCAATTTTTTGGATTTGTGATGGAAGGAGTATATTCAGCTGCTGATGTTGCAAATCCTGCTATTATAAAGTCAGCGCAAGTGTATGAAGGCAATCCAAAATATAAAGATATAAATGGAGATGGTCTAATCAGTGATTTTCTTGATTATACTATGCTAGGGAGTCCGCATCCAGATTTTATTTTTGGATTCTCTAATAACTTTTCATACAAAAACTTTTCATTAGGAATCATTCTTAATGGTCAGTATGGAGGCCAAGTGATGAATGGGTTGAGATCGACAACGGATAATTTACAAGGATTCTTCAATGTTAGCAAAGTTTTTGTAAACCGTTGGCGAAGTGCTACAAATCCAGGGGATCCCATGTTATATGGCGTGCCTAAATTGACACCAAGTTGGGGCCACCGAGCGAATACTCGTTGGGTAGAGGATGCCTCTTTTTTACGTGTTTCAAATGTAACATTGGGTTATTCCATTCCATCTAGTTTTGTTCAAAAATCGAAACTATTTGAATCTTGTAGACTTTATCTGACATGTAGGAATCTAGCTATGTTTACTAATTATACAGGAGCCAATCCAGAGGCACAATCAAGAAACACTGATAATACCTTATCTCAAGGATTTGATATGTCATCTTATCCATTGGCAACTACCACCTCCTTAGGCTTAAACCTTTCTTTTTAATATTAAGAATTAAACAGACAAACAAAATGAAAAATATATATATCTTAATCTTTACTTTAATTGTCCTTAGTGGATGCAAAGATAGTTTTTTGGAAATTTATCCTAAAGCCACATTGAGCGAAGGTAGTTTTTATCAAACCGATGTTGAGTTTACTTTACTGACCAATGGTTGTTATGTGCCTATGCGAGATTATGAAAAAAACCAGCATTGGATTTTAGCTGAATTAATTTCTGATAATGCAAGTTTTCAAAATAATGTACGAACAGGGGAAGCTTCAAGAGGTGTGATTGATCAATTTATTTTAAGTTCTGACAATGCAACTTATAGCGGTTTTTGGAATTTATCATACAATGGAATTACTCGCTGTAATAAATTATTGAGCGAAATAGACCGACCTAACACTGTATGGTCAAAATTGTCTTTGAGAGATCGCTCAAGGGGAGAGGCCTTATTTTTAAGGGCACTGTATTATTTTAATCTTGTTAGGCAGTTTGGTGGAGTTCCTTTGGTTTTAGTGCCTGTTACTTCACAAGCAGCCGTTGACATCAAAAGATCAAAAGATACTCAAGTCTACGACCGAATTATCTTAGACTTAAAAGAAGCTGCAGCAGCTTTTGCAAAAGCTAAAGATGTCGAAGAAAATGGTCGGGCGAATGAAAATTCGGCAATGGCCTTATTAGGTAAAGTTTATTTGACTATTGGTAACCATGCGGAGGCTGAAAAAGCATTAAGCACCGTGATGTCATCAGGAAAATATACATTGTTGCCAGAATATGCTGACCTATTTAATCCCGCCAAAAAAGATTTTAAAGAGACGATTTTTGCAATCCAATACTCTGAAAATAGTCCTGAATTAGCGAATAACTTTATTTTTACTTTTGCTCCACATACCTCTGCAGGTGCTGTAACAGGTAGACCTAATATTAATATTATAGGTGCAGGATGGAATCAGCCAACCGATGATTTAATTAATGCATTTGAAGCAGGTGATAAACGTAAAGCAGTATCTATTGGATTTTGGAATGGCTTAGACTGGGATAACAAAGTAAAACCTATTCCTTATTGTGCTAAATATAAAGCGCCAATTTCTGCACCAGATAATCGCTGTGGTGATAATTTACCTATTCTTCGCTATTCGGATGTGTTATTAATGTATGCAGAAGCATTAGTTGAGCAAGGGAAAGTAAGCCAAGCCATTTCTAGTGTACAATTAGTTAGAAATAGAGCAGGGCTAACTAGTCCAATAACGGCAAGCGATGCCGCTAGCTTACGAGCTTTAATTGCGAAGGAAAGACAAACTGAATTTTGTTTTGAAAATCAAAGATGGTATGATTTAAAAAGAACGGGTAAAGCTATCGAGGTGATGACCGCACATGGTAAAAGAGAAAAAGTTGCCAAGGTATTTTTGTATCCTGAATCTTATACCTTAAATTCAAATAAATTATTATCACCTATACCTGTTAGTGAGGTATCTATAAATAAGATAGACCAAAATCCGAGCTACTAAACCTATTAAAAATGAATCAGATAAAATGCTTTTCTAAAGGTCTTTTTTTACTATTTTTTGTTGGATTGAGTTTTATTTCTTTGGCCCAAAAAAATAAAAAGCCCAACATCCTTTACATATTAGTAGATCAATGGAGGGCTCAGTCTATTGGGTATGCGGGAGATAAAAATGTGATGACGCCTAATTTAGATAAATTGGCCAGCAAGAGTATTAATCTGACCCATGCAGTTTCAGGAATGCCCGTATGCTCACCGCATCGGGCTTCTTTTTTGACTGGCCAATACCCATTAACACATGGCGTTTTCATGAATGATGTTTTGTTGGATACCAATCTGACTACCATCGGGAAAGTCTTTAGAGAAAATGGATATCAAACAGGTTATTTGGGCAAATGGCACGTAGATGGGCACGGGCGTAGTTCGTATATTCCCGCGAGTCGCCAACAAGGTTTTGACTACTGGAAAGCACTTGAATGTACCCATGATTACAATAATTCAGCCTATTATGAAGGAAATTCTCCAGTCAAAAAAGTCTGGGAAACCTATGATGCCATTGCGCAAACCCAAGATGTTTGTCAATATCTGAAGGCGCAAACAAAAAAAGATGATCCCTTCTTTTTAGTGCTTTCCATCGGTTCTCCGCATGATCCCTACCAAACAGCTCCCGAAAAATATCGTAAAATGTATGAAAATAAAATCTTTACGATTCGCGATAATGTGCCTGCTGATAAGGTAGAGAAGGTTCAAAATGACCTTCGTGGGTATTATGCGCACATGACGGCGATTGATGATTGCGTGGGCCAACTGCGTAGCACGCTTAAGGAACAAGGCTTAGACGAGAATACCATTATCGTGTTTACAGCAGATCATGGCGATTTGATGGGATCTCATGGCGCTTGGAATAAGCAACAACCGTATGACGAAAGTATCCGAGTGCCATTTTTGATTCATCATCCGAAGGCTTTTGGCCCTCAAGGAAAAAAATCAAAAGCGCTCATGAATTCACCTGATATCATGCCTACGTTGTTAGGTCTAACAGGGATCGAAGTTCCCAAATCCGTTGAAGGAAAAGATTTTTCCCAAATTTTATTAGGCAAAAAGAAAAATGATGTAACACATACGCTAATTTCTTGTGTCCAACCTTTTGGCCAGTGGATTCGCTCCAAAGGTGGCAAAGAATATAGAGGTTTGATGACCGAAAATTACACCTATGTGCGTGATTTAAAAGGACCATGGCTATTGTTTGATCGGACAAAAGACCCATTCCAACTTAATAACTTGGTCGGTCAGCCTTCCCTTGCCGCTATTCAAAGCAAATTAGACCGTGATTTATTGAATGAATTGAAAATACGTAAAGATGAGTTTTTGCCTGGTTTAGACTATATCAAAAAATGGAATTATGTCATAGATGCAACCGAAACAGTCCCTTACGTTAAAATGAATTATCAAGGATTACCAATCAAAGATACCTCATCTGGATATCCTTCATTAAAATAGTTACCTATGAAAAATAGTATGTTGAAATCCCTGCCATTTTTATTGTTTTTATTGACTTGTTTTTTCAACATCCATGTCACTCGGGCACAAAATAAAAAGCCTAATATTATTTTTATTTTGACTGACGATCAACGGGCCGAAGCCATGGGTTACGCGGGGAATAAAATCATCAAAACTCCAGAAATGGATAAGTTGGCTAGCCAAGGAATCTATTTTAAAAATGCCTTTGTCACGACGCCTATTTGCGCTGCAAGTCGAGCAAGTATCTTAACGGGTTTGTATGAGCGGACGCATTTATATACATTCCAACAAGGTAACCTGAAGCAAGGGTATGCGGATAATTCCTATCCCGCTTTATTGAAAAAGGCAGGGTATTATACGGGATTTTTCGGAAAATTTGGGGTAGAGTATCCTTCATTTAACACGATGTTTGATCAAGGAGAAAACTATGATCGCAATACAAAATACAAGGATCATCGAGGCTATTTCTATAAGACTTTGGGAAAGGATACGGTTCATTTAACGCGGTATACGGCTCAGAAAGCCATGGATTTTATTTCTAGCGCGCCTACTGATCAACCTTTTTGCTTGTCTTTAAGTTTTAGTGCACCTCACGCGCATGACCCTGCTGTGGATCAGTATTTCTGGCAGCCTGAAGTAGATAATCTATACAAAGATGTGGTGATTCCACCGCCGATTATGGCTTCTGATGCTGATTTCATGGCGCAGCCTGACTATGTGCGTAATGGCGAGAATCATACGCGCTGGCTCTGGCGCTTCGATACCCCAGAAAAATACCAGAAGAGTGTGAAAGGGTATTACCGCATGATTTCAGGGGTGGATTTGGAGATTGGTAAAATACGTAAACTGCTAACCGAAAAGGGCTTAGATAAAAACACCATCATCATCTTTTTGGGCGACAACGGATACTTTTTAGGAGAACGCCAATTTGCCGATAAATGGCTTATGTATGATAAGTCATTGCGCGTACCCATGATGATTTATGATCCTCGTAATCCGAAACATCGGGTGATTGAAGATGAGGTTTTAAACATCGACATAGCTCCTACCATTTTTGGTTTTGCTGGATTAAGCCAACCGAAGTCTTGGCAAGGCGTGAATTTATCCGGCTATACAAAAGCCGCTTCTCCAGCTAAATCTAGAGTAGACTTTTTATGTGAGCATTTGTGGAAAGTAGATATCATTGCTTCCAGCGAAGGATTTAGGACAAAAAAATGGAAGTATTTCCGTTATCGGGAGGATTTGAAACATGAAGAATTATATGATCTATCCAAAGATCCTTTAGAAAAAACGAACCTAGTTAATGAGCCTAAATTCAAATCTGTGCTAATCGAGATGCGCCAAAAAATGGAGAAAAAAATCGCGTCTTTGGAGAAAAGTCGTTTGTAGAATCTGTAAACTTTTAATTAAACCGCATTTATTTAATGATTCGTTTATTTTAAAAGTGTAAATATTGCTTAATTTCGAGGGTACAAATTTGATCTACATACCTATGAAAACTCGTTTACTTATTTTCCTTTTTTTAGGGAATATTTTCGCCATTTCGGCACAAAAAATGGCTCCTATTGTTTCTTTACCTAATGGTTGGAAATTAAGTTCTGCAGGAAAATCTTTTGGTTTAGGTGATTTACCTTTAAATATCGCGGTGAGTAATTCTAAGAAATTTGCTGCCGTAACGAATAATGGAGTTAGCGCCCACAGCATCATGTTGATCGATGTGAAATCTGAGCGTGTTATCGATTCCGTTATTATCCCAAAAGCCTGGTATGGTTTGGCTTTCAGTCCAGATGACCAATTTTTATATGCGGCTGGCGGTCATGACAATAAGATTGTTCGCTATGAAATCATTCAAAATAAGTTGAGTAAAAAAGATGAGATCGTTTTAGGAGCCGTTTGGCCTAATCGAGTTGCTCCTTCTGGCATCACCTTTGATTCAAAGCGTCAAAAAATTTATGTGGTTACGCGTGATAATCGTACGTTATATGTGATTGATGCCAAAACGCAAAAAATTGAAAAGCAATTTGGCCTAGATGGTGAAGCATATATGAGTGTGTTGAGTACCGACGCTAAAGAATTATATATTTCTTGTTGGGGCTGTGACCATGTGCTTGTTTTTGATTTAAATATGCAGGCCTGGAAAACGCCGATCAAAGTAGGTGATAACCCGAATGAGATGTTGATAAGCCCGAATGGCCAACAACTTTATGTGTGTAATGCGAATGATAACACGGTGTCTGTGATCAATTTAAAAACTAAAAAAGTAATAGAAACTTTAGATGTGGCTTTATACCCGAATTCACCATCGGGTTCTACGACGAATGGTTTGGCCATGGATCCAATTAAAAAGAGCTTGTATATCGCAAATGCAGATAATAATTGTTTGGCGGTTTTTGATGTTTCTACGCCAGGAAAAAGTGTTCCAAAAGGTTTTATTCCTGTAGGTTGGTTTCCGACCAATGTGAAATTTATCAACAATAAAATTTGGGTGACGAATGGAAAAGGAAATACATCTTTGGCCAATCCATATGGCCCTCGTCCAATAAAAAATGGCGAAGAAGTAATTTTGCATGGGGCAGATGTTAATGCTCCCAAAGAGGTTCAATACATCGGTTCTCTATTTAAAGGAACGATGAGCGTAATTCCTTCTCCTTCAGTAAAAGACCTTCAGGGTTATTCCAAAGCAGTTTACAGAAACACTTCTTATTCTCCCAGCAAATCAGATTTAGCGGATAAAGATGCCCCAGGTTTTCCAATTCCAATGAAAATGGGTCAAAAGTCACCGATCAAATATGTGTTTTATGTGATTAAAGAAAACCGTACTTATGATCAGGTTTTATCTGATGTGAAGGGTGGAAATGGGGATACTACTTTGCTTTTGTTTGGGAGGAAATATACGCCTAATCAACATGCTATCGCCGAAAAATTTGTGTTATTGGACAACTTCTATGTAGATTCTGAGGTAAGTGCCGACGGGCACATGTGGTCCATGGGTGCATACGCCACAGATTACATGGAGAAGAGTTGGCCTACCAGCTACGGCGGAAAAGGTGGCGGAATTTATGGAGAGCCAGAGAAAAATGTGGTATTGAATAAAAGTGGATACATCTGGGACTTATGCAATCGATATGGCGTCACTTTTAGAACCTATGGAGAGTTTGTGACGAATGGAAAAGCAACGATTCCAGTACTGGATAAGCATTTTCATCCTACCTTCCCAAGTTATAGTTTGGCCATCATGGATACAACTCGTCTACGCATTTGGAAGACGGAATTTGAGACAATGGTGAAGGAAAATAGAGTTCCACAGTTCAATACTTTGCGGTTAGGAAATGACCATACAGAGGGTTTACGTATCGGTCGGCCTACGCCCTATGCACACGTAGCCGATAATGATTTGGCGGTGGGCCAATTGATCGAGACGCTATCTAAAAGCCCAATTTGGAATGAAACGGCCGTGTTTATATTAGAGGATGATGCTCAAAATGGTGCAGATCACGTAGATGCGCACCGAAGTACTGCCTATGTAGCGGGAGGATTTGTGAAAAGAAACTATGTGGATCATACGGCTTATTCCACCAGTTCTATGTTGAGAACCATGGAATTGATTTTAGGCCTAAGTCCTATGTCGCAATATGATGCGGCGGCGATGCCGATGTGGAGATGTTTTGATTCAGTGGCTAAGCCGAGTGATTTTAAAGCGATTAGTCCTAATGTGGATTTGCGCACTAAAAACGTAGCTAGAAATGAATGGCAACGTAAATCTGAATTGTTTAATTTTGAGAAAGAAGATGCCAATAATGATGTGGCCTTTAATTTGGTCCTTTGGCATGGTTTGAAAGGGGATAAAGTTCCTTTCCCAGGTCCTACTCGGGCTGCTTTTGTGTACCCAATCATAAAAAAAGATCTAGATGATTAGAAAATCCTGGGCATTTGTTTTTTTATGCCTTTGGAGTTTGAATGCTCACGCGTTAGATAACCCAAAGAAGCCGAATATCATTTTCATTTTAGCGGATGATTTAGGTTATATGGATTTGGGATGCTATGGTAATCCTTATAATGAAACGCCTCATTTAAATAAGCTGGCTAACGGAGGGGTAAGATTTACTCAGGCTTATGCGGCGAGTACGGTTTGTTCCCCATCTCGCGCGGCGATCATGACTGGTTTACATCCAGCTAGATTAAAACTGACTAACTTTTTAATTGGAAATCGGACAGAAGCTGATTCTCCTTTATTGCCAGCTCAGTGGAAAACCTATTTGGGATCTAAAGAAATCACGCTGGCCCAGCGATTAAAGTCCATGGGTTATCAGACGGGGATGATCGGAAAATGGCATTTGGGTTCTGGCGATAGCTTGGCTCCATGGAACCGAGGTTTTGATTACGCGAGGATGATTGGTAAAAATGGGCTTGACTATTATAATTATGGAATCTTTGAAAATAGCTTTCAAAAGGTTTTTGAAGATGAGGGTAAAACCTATATGACGGATAAGTTGAGTGATTATGCAGTCGAGTTTATCGGCCATCAAAATGAATCAAAACCGTTTTTTATGTACATGTGCTATTCAGCACCCCATGTTTTCATCGTGCCCAAGGCCACTAAACTGAACAAGTATTTCATGAAATATGAAAAGTTTAAAGGCAAATACAATCCCTATTATGCGACGATGGTGGAGAGTATGGACGATGGCGTAGGTCGAATCATGGAGTCATTAAAGAAGCAAGGGCTTTTGAATAATACCCTAGTCATTTTTGCTTCGGATAATGGGGGAGTAGGTCTGCCTGAATTAGGGCCAATTCCGACTCAAAATGACAGTTTAAGAAAGTGGAAAGGGCATGTGTATGAGGGAGGGATTCGAATTCCGACCATCATGTTCTGGGAGGGTAAGATTATACCCAAACAAGTGAATGATAATTATTTCATGAATACGGATTATACGGCTACTATTTTGGATTTATTAGGTCAAAAAGCGCCTGATTTAACGGATGGTGTGAGTGTGTGGCCTATGATCAATAGGCCTAATGTAAAAGATCAGTCTAGGCCTTTATTTTGGCATTATCCTCATTTCTCTAACCAATTAGGTAGACCGGCTGGAGCGGTTAGATTAGGGAATTGGAAGCTCGTTGACAATTTTGAATCTTCGCAGGTAGAGCTATATAATCTAAAGGATGATGTGGGGGAGCGCCATGATGTAGCCAAAGATTTTCCGGTTAAAAGGGATGAATTACATGGTTTATTAAACGAATGGCGACAAAAAGTTCAGGCCAATATGCCCATACGGAAATAGTGTGTTTTATGGTTTATATGGACTGCGTCTTTTCCACGTAGTTTCGGGTTCTAGGTAGTTGAAAATTCGGCCTAAGAATTGATTGATCAATGGCTGGCTATGACGCATGAATCCAAACATAGGCGTATCTATGGCGCCTACAGAACTCTTTATTTCAAGCGCCGTTCGGCCAAAAATGATGTTTTTAAATTTTAAACTAATCCCACATGCGATCATATCGTAAAGCATGTTGAGATACAGCATTTTTTCTTTTTGAATTTTTTCATCATAGCCTAGGAAGTAGGTATCTAAGCTTTTTCCATTTTTAATTAAGGTATTGAATCCAATTAATTTCCCGTCGATGAAATAGCCATAGAGCATGAAATCATCCTTGAGTTTTTCCTTTAACTCATAAAAGTGGTTTTTGGGAAGGTAAAAGGTGTTGAACGGAGCATTTTCAGCTACATGCAAATACAAATCATAGATAATTTCTTGTTGGTCTTCTATTTCGTCGAGGGTCAATTTTTTCTTCTCAATGCCCAACGCTTTATTTCTACTTCTTTTATATTGATCTCTGTATTTTTTGGTTAAGGCGTTTACATAATCGTCCTCCTGATTCCATAAGGGATTAATCTCAAAAATCATGTTAGGCTGCGAAGTAAATTTCAAATCCTTTTTAAATACGGCTTGGTCGAAATATGGAAGTTCACTGGGCATGAAATCTTTAAAAGAAGTCAAGTGATTTTTTGAATGTTGATTGATCTCGAAAGCGGCTTGTTTTAAAGTTTGTAAGATTTCTAGAATGCTTGCTTGGTCTTTTACAGCAAAGGCATTTTGGCCAGATAGCATGTTGTTACCGATAAATAATAGTTTGGATGAGAATTGGCTAAACAAATAATTCCGAACCCATGTTTTGAGTTTTTTGTCTCTTTCACCATACGATTCTAAATGCGAAAGATCGATGAATTGGGCCAAAGCGATTCCGATGAGTTCTTCTTGATTGAAAAT
>JBIKRO010000147.1:0-2982 GCA_044349095.1 Aquirufa sp.
ATTCGAATAAAAAAAACTAATTTTGCAATTCCTGCCGACAAAAGTAAACAGGTACATTTAAAATACATATTAAATTACAAAATAAAAGCAATGACCTCATCTGAGATCCGCCAACAATTTCTAGATTTTTTCGCTTCAAAAGGACATTTGATTGTCCCATCGGCTCCATTAATAGCAAAGAACGATCCTACTCTGTTATTTAATAACTCTGGAATGGCCCAATTCAAGGATTTTTTCCTTGGAAATGGAACTCCTCCGGCCAAAAGAATTGCCGATACGCAAAAATGTCTTCGGGTTTCAGGAAAACACAATGACCTTGAAGATGTAGGTTTTGACACGTATCACCATACCATGTTTGAAATGTTGGGCAATTGGTCTTTTGGTGATTATTTCAAAAAAGAGGCATTAACGTGGTCTTGGGAACTATTAACAGAGGTTTTTAAATTACCAAAAGACCGAATTTACGTATCCGTTTTTGAAGGAGATAAGAAAGATGGCGTGCCATTTGATCAAGAAGCATTTGATCTTTGGAAAAATATTGTAGGAGAAGACCGAATTATCTTTGGAAATAAAAAAGATAATTTCTGGGAAATGGGAGAAACTGGCCCCTGTGGTCCTTGTTCTGAGATACATATCGATTTAAGGGATCAAGCGGACGTGGATGCAATCTCAGGAAAAACATTAGTGAATGCTGATCATCCTCAGGTAGTTGAAATCTGGAATAATGTGTTTATGCAATTCGAAAGAATGGCTGACGGGTCTCTCGTTCCACTCCCGTCTAAACACGTAGACACAGGTATGGGATTTGAACGCTTATGTATGGCGATTCAAGGTAAGCAATCGAATTACGATACGGATGTTTTCCAAGGCACTATAGAAATACTTGCAACGAAATTTGGACAAAAATATGGAGAGTCCAAATGGCCTGACATTGCGATGCGCGTAATCGCGGATCATATTAGGGCAATTGCATTTTGTATTGCGGATGGCCAACTACCCTCCAATACGAAGGCGGGTTATGTAATTAGGCGTATATTACGTAGGGCAGTAAGGTATGGTTACACCTATTTGAATTTCAAAGAGCCATTTTTGCATTTGTTAATTCCTTCGTTAGCCCAACAATTTAAAGGAGTTTTTGACGAATTAATCGCTCAAGAAGCTTTTGTAGCGAAAGTAATTTATGAGGAAGAATTATCCTTTCTAAGGACCTTGTCTTCAGGCTTAATCCGATTAGATAATCTGATGGAAAAAGCACAATCCAATAAAATTAAAGTACTCAGTGGTGAAGAAGTATTTGAATTAAATGACACGTACGGGTTTCCGATCGATTTAACCGCGCTAATTGCCCGTGAAAATGGCATGGACATCGATGAAGCTGGATATAATCAAGCACTCCAAGCTCAGAAATTGAGATCTAGGAAAGATGCGGGTGCAAGCGCAGAAGATTGGGTATTTGTACATGATGGAGATGAAGTATCGTTTGTTGGCTATGATGAAACAAAAGTCGACACACGAATTATAAAATATCAAAAAACTCAAAATAAATCAGGTTTACAATATAAAGTAGTCCTAGAAACCACTCCTTTTTATGCTGAATCAGGGGGCCAAGTAGGTGATTCAGGCTATTTGTATTTTTCTTCCGGTGCGAAAATTCAAATCATAGATACCAAAAAAGAGAATGATTTAATTGTTCATTTGGTCACTGATTCGGGTATCGAGCAAGTTATCAATGAAGAATTGTCGGCAGAAATAGATGTAAGCCGACGTAGGATCATTACTCAAAATCATAGTTCAACGCACTTATTGCAAGCAGCGCTTCAGGGAATATTAGGAAAGCATGTGGGCCAAAAAGGAAGTTTGGTCAATGAAGAAATATTAAGATTCGATTTTTCGCATTTTCAAAAGGTAAGTGATGAAGAAATCAAGCAAATCGAGTCCATCGTCAATGCAAAAATTACTGAGAACATTCCTCTCCTAGAAGAAAGAAATGTACCCATTGCGCAAGCCAAGGACAAGGGAGCTATGGCTTTGTTTGGCGAGAAATATGGAGATTTTGTACGTGTCATCACTTTTGATAAAAACTTTTCAGTGGAGCTTTGTGGGGGTACGCATGTACCTTCAACTGGCGAAATTGGTTTATTTAAGATTATTTCAGAAAGCTCAGTAGCCACAGGTGTTCGCCGCATAGAAGCGATTACTTCCCAAAAAGCATACGAATTACTTAGTACCCAAGAACAAATTTTAGACGAAATAGACCAATTATTAAAGTCTCCCAAAGACTTAGTTAAGGCCGTTGGCCAATTGATCGAACAAAATAATGCCCTTCAAAAATCCATCTCAGCCTATCAGAATAAGGAAGTTGGCGATTTAAGGCAAACATTAAAGTCGAAAATCCAACATAAAGATGGTGTTGATTACATCATCCAACAAGTAGAAATTCCTACGGCGGATGCCTTGAAAAACTTAGCTTTTGAATTACAATCTGAGAGTCAATCATTATTCTGCTTATTGGTTGCGGAAATTGACGGAAAAGCCAGTTTAGCTTTGGCAATTTCGAAAGAACTTACGGAAAATAAATCTTTAAATGCAGGTACAATCATCCGCGAACTAGCCAAAGAAGTTCAAGGCGGAGGAGGGGGACAAGCATTCCTAGCTACAGCAGGTGGACAAAATCCGAGTGGAATTCAGGCCGTTTTAAAATTGGCTTTAACCTATTTATAAACATGAATTCAGCTATTCCATGGATGTCATTTGAGCAGGTTTGCTCAACGATGGATGAAATGGGAATTAGCGAGAAGCCATTCATGTTTTTTGTCGATTATAAAGCTGAAAATGGTTGGATAGGTACTCCAATAGAAGCCCAAGCATTGGGAATAAAATTCGATATTGGGTCCAGTGTGCAAGTTTCAAAGGCTGGCAAAAAGCCTATATTCAACAAAACACCTATTTCGGAAGCAAACTATTTCGAAAAATTCAATCAAG
>JBIKRO010000148.1:0-2965 GCA_044349095.1 Aquirufa sp.
ATGATTACAATGCTTTTTAAGATATTTTTTTTCATGTTTTTTTTATTTAGCAATACTACCCCATACGAGGTGTCTGAATTTCTCATTAAATCGTGTAGGCTCAGGAGCTAGCTGAAAGAATATCAGCGCAAACAGATCTTCCTTTCTGTCGATCCAAAACTGGGTCCCAAAATAGCCTTTCCAATAATACGAACCCGCTGATATCGTCTCGAATTTTACTTGTTCCTCTGGATAAACATAAACCGTGACGCCTGCCTTGAATTGCGAGTGGCCACCTATTTGCCCTTTTCCAACACCGTCATTTGTTGCGACATCAAACAAAGGCTTTTCAATCATCTCAACAGTCTTCTTACTTAATATGCGCGCTCCATCTAGTTCTCCATAATTTAAAAGCATTTGAAAAAGGCGGGCATAGTCATCCACATTACTGATAACATCAGTTCCACCCATTGCCAGCGTTGTATTTGTGTTTTTATAGAAGTCCATCGACATATCTGCTGAGAAACCTAATAATTTCTTGCCCACCTCATCCGTGTATACGCTCTTTTTTCCTGATTTGTCTTGGGTATACACTTGGGTCATATTTTTCCATTCATTAGATGTAACTCCTATAAATGTTCTTGTCATTTTCAGAGGTGTAAAAATCTCCTGGCGTAGGTAATCAGCAAAATTTCGGCCATCCAATACTTCAATAACTCGACCTAATACTTCTAGGTTCATGCCGTAAGTCCAACTTTCACCCGGCTCGTGCGCAAGTGGTAATTTTGCTGTGCTGCGAATGATGTCAGCAAGTGTTAATTTTGTGTCACCCTTTGGAAAAGCCATGGTTATGTTTGCATTTAAATACCCTTGGCGTCCTAAACTCGAAAAGGGCGGATATGCAATGCCCGACGTATGTGTAAATACATGTTTCATTAAAATCTTTTTTTTCGCAGGACGTGTGATGAATTGATGTTTCAAGGTGTCATATCCTACCAAAATTTGCATGTTGGCAAACTCAGGTAATATTTTTTCCAATGGAGTATCCATCGTGAATAATCCTCTTTCGAATAATTTTAAGCCTGCGACTCCTGAAATAATCTTTGTCATACTTGCCATACGAAAAAGATGGTCGGTTCGCATTGCCTCTCCAGTTTCGAGGTTCGCTTTTCCAAAGGCTTTTTTGTAGGCAACTTTTCCATGACGAACAATCATGCCGATTGACCCTGGGATATGTTGGTTTTCAGATTCTTGGGCTAATAAGGCATCAACACGAGCGAGACCTTCTTTAGATAAACCGAGTAGGGCAGGATTCCCTGTAGGTAGATTTTGTGCGAAGGCATTCAGCGCTAAGAATAAGAGTAAGGTGATTTTTTTCATAATTTTTTTTGGTTAAACTTTATTTACAATAGAAATCCCGTTTATTTTCGTGGGGTCTGGACTCCACATATTGACATGTTTTTAATTAAAAAAGGAAGCACATAAAAAAGAGCCCTCATTTTCAGAGGTCTCTTCTCTATTTTATAAAAATTTATTCTTTACGTGGTTTAACAAAACCATCGAAATAAACCACCTTTCCATTTTCAAATCTAAAGGCATCAAACCATAGTAGTTTTTGTGTTGTACCATCTGGCAACTCTACATCTGCTTGATCCCAAATATTTACCCACTGGTGTCCGTTTTCACCAACAGTTGGGATAATCCCAATTATTTTAAAATTCTTGATTTTAATTGCTGAAAAATTCTTTTTCATAAAATCAATTATAGCTGGTTTCCCTTTTAAAACGGATCCGTCTTCATTGTTAAAAACGGCAGTATCAGACAATGCTTCTTCCACCTTTTTAAAGTCCTTTGCAAAAATGGCTTGATGTAGTTCTTCAGCTAGTAATACATTTTTTTGATCCCCTATCTTAAAGTTATCCGTATAGGTGGGCTTAAAAATGTGTTCGATAGCGATTGTGCTTTCTTCTTTTTTTGCTTCTGAACAAGCAAATAACGTCGCTGATACAAGAACAGCTAGAAACAGGTTTTTCATGTGTTTTTTTGTTTAAAATATTTAGAAGTATTTAAATTGGGGTTTTAACTCCGCCAACTTAGGAAAGGTACAATAATTTATAACTAAAGTACTATTTTGAAGATTTCATTTAAAATAAAACAAATCTAAACTGATTTAACGGTAGCAAGCAGCAAACAAACGAGCACAAGGAACTGATTTTAAGCCACTTGAACCGAATTAAATAATCCAATATTATTTAATTATAAAGTTTTAGGTTTCGTACTGATCTGAATGAGATCCAATAGTGAACTGAAAGAGTCGGCTAGTGGGACCACCAGAATCCACCTCATAAGGGTGGATTCTTTTATTTTACGGGAGTGGTAGCAAAACAGGTAGCACGAGAGGGGTTTTCAGGTGAAATTTAAATTGTTTAAATTTAAACGAAGTCTAGAAATTGATCTCAATGCTTGGCCAATTTTATAAAACAATTCATAAAAAAGAGAAACCTATTGCTAGGGGTCTCTTTTTATTTTTTCAATAATATCTTAACATCCGAGGTGCTAATTTATAAATATTAGCCACATTATCCCATATTGAGTTTTAGTTTGGCTTTTAATTTTACCATTTCTCACTCAATCAGTTCTCCAATACCTGTTTATTTTTTAACAACACCTCTCGCAATTTTTCGTAAGGTAGTTTTTGTAGTGAAACTTTATTTTCAATGGCCAAAACCGCTGCTGTAGCCGCCGATTGACCCAAAACCATAAAAACAGGTTCCATACGGATAGACCCAAAAGCAATGTGGGTAGCACTCAAACATACGGGTACTACCAAATTCTTACACTCGGTCTCTTTTGGTACAATGGCCTCGTAACCGATTGAAAAAGGACCTGCTACTTTGGATTCTACATTTCCCTCATTTTTCACAAAGCCGTCTTTTGTAACATACCGTTGCACATTATGCGAATCCATTCCATATGCTGCCATTCC
>JBIKRO010000021.1:0-33699 GCA_044349095.1 Aquirufa sp.
TTATTTCATTTTTTGGACTAATGTACGTAATGAAGCACCATCGCCGCTGGATTTAAAAATTAAATTTCCGACAATCATTTCCTTTAAATCTAAAGAAACGTACGCCAAAGTTGTCTTTACAAAGTCAAATATGACACTCGACAAAGTGCAAGAGTTCGATTATGGTCTTACGGGCATACCAGCTCTTTTAACTAATGAAGCATATCAATTAAGGGACTTGAATATTAGAATTTCACCTTTCAAAAATTATTTATTTTATAATGCCATTTTCATCCATAAAACAAAGTGGCCAGTTAGGGCAGAATACATCATAAAAGATAAAAAACTATTTTACAAGATTACAGCCGGTACAGATGTAGTAATGGTTCCCTGCGGTAGACTTGATTTTAAAAATTGATTATTGCTAACAGGAAATCAAGAAATGCAGCTCCTTCAAAATTGTACGAAGTTCAACCCTTCAATTTGCTAATAGTCACATACTCAATCATCACATTATAGTTGCATCTTTCGTTGAAAATGGAAGTTGATATAAAAGAAAAAGGTTTATACTTGTATAGTTTTGCAACCCTTTTTTAATGGATTAATTTGAACCAAGCAATAGATACATACTTAAACTCTGTTAAAGCACTTTGCCCAAGATTGTCAGGTGAAGAGCTTGACTATCTCTGTACTGGTCTAAAAATCACCGAACTTCAACCTAAACACTTCTTCATTCACGCTAATGTTATACAACAAGAAATCGGATACGTATATACTGGATTACTTCGCGCCTTTTATGTTGATGAAAACGGCAAAGAAATCACAGTAAATTTTATACCCGAAAATCGTTACGCCACACATTATTCAGCCTTAATATCCAAGACACAAAGTAAATATTACTTTCAATGTATTGAACCAACGATACTTGTGACTCTTTCATATCAGCACATACAAGATGGGTATGAAAAATATTCAAATATTGATCGCTATGGTCGTTTGGTAGCAGAAACTGTGTTGAAATTTCAGCAAAAAAGAATTGAAAGTTTTCTTTTTGAAACGGCAGAACAACGCTATCTTGATTTCATACAAGAAAATCCGAATCTGTTCAATCGCATTTCTCTATCCCATCTTTCTTCTTTTTTGGGAATAGAACGTCAAACCTTGACCCGCATTCGACAAAAGTTGGCGAGAGGTTGATTTTGGCACATTTGTGTCAGGTATTAGGCACCCATCTTACGGAACTTTGTATAAACGAAAAGTCAAAAATGAAAGTTATCATCTTCGGCGCCACCGGATTTTCAGGTCAGGCCATTTTAGTAGAAACAATCAAACAAGGCCATGAAGTAACTGTTCTGGTGCGTGATGCATCAAAAGTCAAAATCAAGCATAATAATATTAAGATTGTGGAAGGAAATGTTTTGGAACCGGCGGTAGTTGCCTCTGTTTTGCAACAACAAGAGGCAGTAATTCAATGCTTAGGGGTTGGTGGTAAGGGTGACGGTAAACCAAACACATTTATATCTGATGCTACTAAAATCATTATTGATGAAATGCAAAAACTAAATATCAAACGTTTGATTGTTATGAGTAATGTTGGAGCAGGGAACAGTGTTGCTTTTCAGCCTTGGTTTTTCACCAAAATCATTCTTCCCTACTTTATGAATTGGCTGAAAGTAATCATCGAAGATAAGAACCGTATGGAGTCCATTATCATGAACTGCAACCTCGATTGGACGATTGTTCGTTTTCCCAATATCGTCGATAAACCTGCGAAAGGAAAGTATAACGCCACACTCGATGGCAAAGGGCTCAAACTATCTATTACGCTTCCGGACGTATCAAAATTTATGGCAGATCAACTGAAACAAACAAGCTTCATCAAACAGGCGCCATGTATTAGTAATTGACATGGAAAATAAACAACCAAAAATTTATATTCAGACTAATATTGGGAAAATAGCCGTCTATCAGCAGTTTGCTGATTCAGACAAAACGCCAATCATTTTCCTACATGGTGTTTACTTCGACCACCATCTATGGGATGCAGTAATTGAATCTATAAAAGACCGAAGTATCGTCACACTGGATATGCCGATGCACGGTATGAGCAAGGAATTGTCGAAAGATGATTGGACACTGAATGATTGTGCCGATATGTTGATTGAAATTCTGAATGGTTTACAAATACCCAAAGTCATTGCAATTGGACATTCTTGGGGCAGCATGACCATACTAAGGGCTGGTCATAAAAATCCTGATTTTTTTTCAGTCATTGGCTTATGTAATATGCCTTTTATGGCTGCATCAAAAAGAAAGAAGTTAACCCTACGCATGCAGCACACTATGCTTCACTTTAGGAATTTCTACACACAACAAGCCGCTAAATCATTATTTGGGAAGTCGTCATTAAACAAAAACACATCACTAACGAGTCAACTCAAGGCAACAATGGACCTTTTGACTATTAACGAAATAAAACACACAGACATATCAGTAATCGCAAATGCAGAGGACACCACCTCTTTAATCGAAACTTTGAAAGTAAAAGCACTGGCCTTAAAAGGAGAAGAAGACTATGTCCCCACACCTCCTAATTTGGAGACAATCATTGTAATGGGAGGACATGTTAGTCCTGTTGAGAATTCAAAAGATGTTATAGAATTTGTAAAAAGAATAATAATCGAGGTTAAGGAACAGCGGGTATAAAAACTAAATAAGCCCTAGTCTTTTCCCAATATTGGAGAGTCATTGTGCACTAATTGACAGAGAATTTTTAAGTAAAACATGGACACAGTTGCACATTTAGTTTTCCTTGGGAAAATTATAAAAAGTGACCATTCGAAATGCATATGAGAAGAATATCTGAGTGACTTAAGTGAATATTTAATATATGATCATTAAAGGATCTGCTAAACTGATGGGTATTAACCTTTCAGAGGAAAAATAGCCTAAAGCTATAGCAGTTATTGTTTAAAGCCATAATAGAAACATTATGGCTTTTTTTATATCTGTAATACTTTAGTCAAGTAGCTGATATTTATTATTTATATGGACGAAAGAAAAAAACTAACAAAAACAATTATAATAAGAATAACCGAAGACCAATGCAGGAAATTAATTGAAACGATAAAGTCTAATCCTAGTCATTCTGATAAAGTAATAAACAACAAAAGTCAGGTGATTCGTGAAATGATGGACAGGTATTTAGTACCAAAAATATCGTAGGTAATCATAGACTAATTTTTTTTCGTATAAAGAAATATTTGAGATTAGACTATCGCTAGAGCTAATATTAATCATTAAAGAAAAATAAAAAATAAAGCAAAATATTAACCATTGGTTAAATCAAAGACTAAAAAAAAATAAATATGAGAATTATAACACAAACAATTGACCTAGAGGGTTGTTTTAGAAACATCCAACCTTCACAATATGAAATAATAAAAGCATATAAACTCCTTTATGAGATAGGCATTGATACCGATGAAACTACTTATCTTGAGGTTAATGGTTCCATTGAAGATTTTGTATCATTGATCATCAAAGCCATGAGAATTAAAAATTAGAATCTATCTTAATTAGTATTTCTATCACTTTATTACACAATTTAGTTTATCAATATTTTAACTTGATTTGGATGCCATATACCACCACGTTGAGTTTTAATTCCATGTAGATTCAAATTTCTCGCTATCTCGCTCAGAGATTTATTTCCATTACTTGATAATAGGTGAATTAAATTTTTTGCCTTTGTCACATCATTTGACTCAAGCCACTCCAATCTTTTAGTCTTTCTCCCTAACAACGCTTTTTCTTTATTTTTTGACCACCCATTAGGGTTGCCTAATTTTTTATATTGACGAACAATTTGTAATGCGGATGAGGTTCGACTAGAAATTAGCTCTCTTTCAACCTGCGCTAGAATCGCATAAATTCCATAAGTAAATGTGTTTAGCTCTGGTGTATCAAGACAAATTAAATCTAAGCCAGATTCTTTTATTTGCCATAAATGAGAATTTTGGCGAGATAGGCGATCCAGCTTGGAAAATCCTAAAGTGCAATTTTGCTCTTTACAATGCTCGATTGCTTTAGCTAATTGGGCTCTTGATCTATCTTTACCACTATGGTGTTCATGATACTCTGCAACTAACTCGAAGTTATTTTTTTGAATATATTCATGCATTTGATTTCTTTGAACTTCAATACTATAATGTTGTTCAGAAGTAGACGAGCGGTAATAACCAATGATTCTTTTCATATAATTTTAGTTTTTAAATTTGTCAAATGGTCGTTTGGTAAATTTTGGGTGGTAGAAACCCCACCAAAAGATGGGATTTCCTATCTAACCATTACTTACCCAAATTCATGTCTTTTGTTATTTCATGGATTCGCTGCCAATTGTCTTCAAACTGTTTTTTAAAAATTTTTACATTTTCATCATTTGCATCAAAGTAACCATCGGTGTGATAAACATTCATGCCCACTTCTTGGAGTGATATAATTGCTTGCAATGCTTTAATTGATATCGGTGAGAATAATCCTATGTTACTAACGAATACGGCGTCAATAGTTCCATTATTTGCGTCATATATTAATCTGTTTAGTTCCACACGTTCAGTTATGTCTTCAAACTCATTTTCCACCACTTCGTTATAAAGTATATATCCATCATAATCATTTAAAAACATCCATTTTAATCCATCCAAGATTTCCGGTTGAATACCATTCCATGTGGTAGTTGAGTCATTTTTTCGTGCATAAATTCCAATTTTCATATTTTTAAATTTCTGTATATCAATAAGTTAATATACCGCATTTAATAATAGTACAAATGATGAAATAGAATGATGGGGCGAACGGAATGGCCTAATCGCAATGAGTGCTTTTTTATCATTTAATTTTCCAGCTACGGAATGTATTTTGGTCGTTTCTAATGCTTCTTGGAGCGTCATAGGGGGCAAAATGCTCGAAATTCTTTTGGCTAACATTGTTTTTCCAGCACCCGGCGGACCTATCATGATAAGGTTGTGTGCGCCTGCAGCGGCAATTTCTAAGGCTCTTTTAGCGTGTGACTGCCCCTGAACATTGGAAAAATCGAACTCAAAATCGCGAGTTTGATGAGTAAACAATTCATCTACGTTAATCAGAGTTTTATGATGTATTGTTTTGCCCCGTAAAAATTGGACGGTCTCTTGTAGCGTTTCCATCCCAAAAACTTCCACCTCAGAGACAATCGCAGCCTCTTTGGCATTTTGTTTGGGTAAAATGATTTTAAAAATACCCTGTTTTTTCGCTTCTAAAACCATCGGCAACGCCCCTTTTATCGGCCTTAAATCTCCATTTAATCCTAACTCGCCCATGATTACGTAGCGATCTAAATCAGGAAAAATAATTTGTTCAGAGGCATGTAAAATGGAAAGTGCAATGGGTAAATCGTACGCCGATCCCTCTTTTCGAATATCGGCTGGGGCCAAATTGATAATCACTTTTCTACGCGGAAAGAAGAATCCCAATTGTTTTAAGGAGGATTCTACTCGAAGGATGGATTCTTTGATGGTTGAATCGGGGAGGCCCACTAAAAAGCATTTGGTACCTTGGCCGACATTGGTTTCAATGGTTATTAAAGAAGCGGATACCCCAAAAACAGAGCTTCCAAATGTTTTTGCGAGCATCTTGGCGAATTGATTGACTCAAATCTAGTCCTTATTACACCAATTGAATCTTAAAGCTGAACAGTTAGTTGGACTTTTTCAGAACTTATCAGTAAGTTGGCCTTCACCCCAAAAACCACCGGATGGTTCGAAGGAACATGGCCTAATGGAAAATCAAAGGCGATGGGGAATTGATAATCTTTGGTGTGTTCTAAAATTAATTCCTGAGCAGATTTGCCGATGGTCAAGGGAGCTTCATTGCAATCGGTAAATCCGCCGATGATCATTCCTACAAGTTCTTCAAAATATCCTGATCGTTTTAATTGGACCAACATGCGATCTACGTGATACAATCTTTCCCCAATTTCCTCGATGACTAAAATTTTTCCATGGGGTTTAATAAAGCTTGGTGTGCCAATTAAATGTGTCAATAAGGACAGATTTCCACCGATTAACTCCCCTTGAACCTCGCCTAAGATATTGGCGGGATGTGGTTTACACGTGTAACTCGCGCATCCATTAAATAGCAATCCGTTCAATGCCTCTAGGGAAAATTCTCCTCCTTTTTGGCAAAAATTATTAGGCATTGGTCCATGAATTCCAGCAATACCTAATGAATCAATGTGCAACAATAATGCGGTAATATCTGAAAAGCCCACAATCCATTTTGGATTTTGGATAAATTGGGAAAAATCTAAATCGTCCAACAATCGGCTAGAGCCATAGCCCCCTCTAATTGGGAAAATGGCTTTAACCTGTGGATTATCCAGCGCTTTTTGCAAGTCACTTAAGCGTTCTGCATCGGTGCCTCCAAAACCAAAATGTTGGGATAAATAATGCTCCCCTCGAACTACACGCAATCCCCATTTTTCAAGTACTTCTATTCCTTTTTCCCAGGCATTTGAGTTAGTATGTGATGCCGGGGATAAAACTGAAACCAGATCGCCAGAATTTAATAATGGGGGAATTGCCATAGGAAAATTAAATGCTAGCAAATATCTGCGTTTTTTTATTCATACCCAAGGCCTAAATTTCGTAATATTGCAAAAAAAATCAGTTTGAAAGTTCATAAATCTCTTGACCTAGTTCATCCTTGTTACAATCCGCACCCAAATTGGGCACAGGATTTGGTGCATTACTATGGGCAATTGGTCAAGATATTACCGAAAGATCTTCCGATTGCAGTCTATGTAGTGAATGATGGCAGTTCTAAAGGAATTAATGAACAAGATATCCAGTATCTAACCGCTGAAATTCCCCATTTTCATTTTATTGATTTGCCTAAAAATGTAGGGAAGGGCGGTGCTTTGAGGGAAGCGATAAGACAAACCACCTCTGAGATTATTATTTATACTGATGCTGATTATCCATATAAATTGGAAAACGCACGGGAGATGTATCGAAAATTAGATGAAGAAAATGTTGATATAGTTGTTGGCGTTCGCGATGAACATTATTATGATTCTTTACCTTTGGCTCGTAAAATTTTCTCCTTGAGTTTGAAGGTCATGAATTACTTGTTTTTTCCTCGATTAAAAGTAAAAGACACGCAATCTGGGCTGAAAGGATTTAATCAAAAAGGCAAGAGTATTTTTCTTCAAACACAGATTTCAGCGTTTTTATTTGACATGGAATTTCTGGTGATGGCATCAAACCAAAAGGATATATGCTTGGATTGGATTTATGTTCAAGTTCGTGATGGCATCCAATTCTCACGTATGAAGTTCAAGACAATTTTAACTGAGTTATTTAATTTTGTGTCAATTTTGGTTCGAAGAATGATTAATTTGTAGTATGGCTGCACCTAAAATCATGATTACCTTGGATGTAGAAGAGTGTGATATACCCTTAGAATATGGGTACAAACTCTCATTGGCAGAACAATTGGAGGTCTCAAGAAAAGGTTTGAACAAATTCATGGAATTAGTTGACGCATTAGAAATTCCCATTACTATTTTTTGCACCGGAGTTTTTGCAGAAAACAATCCTGATTGGATTTCGCAATTGCATCCAAGGCATGAATTGGCTTCACATGGGTACTATCATGGAAGTTTTGACGCGAAAAAAGACTTGAAATCGTCTAAGGATCTTTTGGAAAAACTGAGTGGTCGAAAGGTTTTAGGATTTCGGATGGCTAGGATGCAATATGTGGATGAATCTGAAATTAAATTGGCCGGTTATGCGTATCATTCTTCGCTCAACCCAACTTGGATTCCGGGCCGGTATGATCATCGCGATAAGCCATTGATCCCTTTTTTCGACCATGGGCTATGGAATGTACCTGCTTCGGTTACGCCTAAAACTCGAATTCCTTTATTTTGGTTGGCTTTCAAAAATTTCCCTTTATGGTTTTTTAATTATTTATCTCAAGTCTGTTTGAGAAAAAACAGATTTGTAAACCTGTATTTTCATCCTTGGGAATTTACTGATTTATCAAAATATGCTTTGCCTTTTCATGTGAAAAGGGGGCATCAAGGATCTTTGCTAAAAAAACTTGAATGCTATTTAAAGGGAATACAAAAAAATCATTCGGAGGATTTCATCACGATGAATGAGTACGTAAAAAACCTTTCAGATGGAAAATAAGGAAATCAAATGGTATAGTAGGCCTACTGTTTTAATCTCCATATGGGTATTGCTCGGCATCATTACAGGCTTAAAGCAATATTTACTTTCTGATGTCCATTCTCATATTAATAATTTCGTCATTTTTAAGTCGAGCAGTGGCCATTTTTTAAATCAAATGCCGCTGTATTTAGAATATCCAAAAGAGTATTTTGATCTGTATTTATACGGTCCTATTTTCGCTATTTTAATGGCACCTTTTTCATGGATGCCTTTAGGTTTGAGCGTCGTGATTTGGAATTTGTGCAACTCTGCCCTCTTGTATTTTGCGATTCAACATTTACCTATTCGGATCGATCAGCGAGCTAGTATTTTGTGGATTATTTTGAATTCTGCGGTTACGGCTCTCTTAAACACGCAATTTCATGGTTTATGTATCTCCATGATCTTGTGGAGTTATATTTTTGTACATCGGGGTAATGATTTTTGGGCAGCTTGTTTAATCATATTAGGCATCTTGATTAAATTTTATGGCATTGTTGGATTGGCATTTTTCTTTTTTTCAAAAACGAGGCTTTCCTTTTTTTATTATTTATTAGTCTGGTTGGTCATATGGGGGATTATCCCCATGGTTTTTGGAGGTTTCCAATATGGAATACAAACATATTACGATTGGATTGGGGTACTGACTCACAAAAATGATTTAAATATTAATATTCAAAATGTTCGAACAGATGTGTGTGTAATGGGTATGTTTCGACGTGTTTTTGGGGATGCCAACTTATCTAATTTGTGGTTTTTAATCCCCTCGATGTTAATAAATGTTTTAGTTTATTTTCAACCGGCAAAATGGGTTCGGATGGATTTTCAATTGCGAATTTTAGCCTTTGTGACCATTTACTTAATGCTTGCAAGTACGGGAACGGAATCGCCAACCTTAATTATGGCATTTCCTGGGGTTGGATTATGGTTCATTTTGGGCCCTAAAAACAAATTCAGATGGAGCTTGTTGGTTATCACATTACTCATATCAAGTTTTTCTCCTACGGACTTATTCCCTCGCTACATTCGTGAGGCATTTATTAATCAATATGCATTAATGATTTTGCCATTATTGATTGTTTGGTGTGTTTTAGCCTATGACTTGTGGATGGATGAAACAGATGGTTTCATTAGAGAAAAATAACTTCCTTAACTACCTCGTTGTCAGCTGATTTATTGATTAACTCAATCATTTTTTGTTTGGCCATCATCAATTCTTTCTTGAGTGGGGCGGAATCGATTTGAAGGAATAGTTTGTGATTGGTGACATACACTTTTTGCGTTCTAGCAGCGATGGGCTTGCCCATAATAAGCTCCCAGTTGGCCGACACATAGGTTTCGTCAAATTTTCCTTGCAGTTTATATATTTTAAGGAGGGATTCAATGGCTTCTTTCAGGGAGGAGCTATCGCTTTTTCTTGAAGATGCTTTTGGGCTTTTTTTGTAAAAAGGAGAATCCATGTGTTGACTAAATTGAAGTCTAAATTAATAATTAGCCGATAATTTCTACCAAATTCAGGTTTTTTTAATTTTTTTTTAATTTTTTTTCAAATTCTTAATCCCAAAAAAGTACTCTATAATCGATGCTATTTCACGGAAAATATTAAGATAGTACAATAGGCATTATGGGCATGAAAAAAAAATCATCTTAATATAACCTAAACCATGTTAAAATTAAATTAGAATTACATTACTTTTGCTTTCACTGAAAATACCAAGGAAGCGCTAACTATGAAAACTACGCGACTTGTGTTTTTTGAAAGTGTTATGTAAACTATTAATTTTTTAACCCCAAATTTACCAAACTAATGAGTACACAACAACCAAAGCCAGCTGCTAAGCCAGCTGCAACTGAAAAAAAATCTGGCGGTATTTCTGCAGGTTTAATTTTAATTATTTTATTTGTTATTTCCATTCTTATTTTCATGTTTGTCATGGGAGATGGTTCACACTTTGAGGGTGGAACAAATGAAGGTCACCCACTTCCAGGCGATTACTTTGGTATCGTTTATAAGGGTGGTGTCATTGTACCAGTTTTGATCACGTGTTTCTTAACAGCATTAACATTTTCAATTGAGCGTTTGTTGACTATTGGAAAAGCAAAAGGAACGGGTGATGTAAATGCATTTGTTCGTTCGATTCAAGCATCTTTGGACAAGGATGATACTGAAGCTGCAATCGCTGCATGTAACAAGCAAAAAGGATCTGTTGGAAACGTAACACTTTCTGCAGTGAAAAAGTACAAGCAATTAACAGGTGACAAGTCCTTAGATAAGGAGCAAAAATTAGCTTCTTTAAGCAAGGAAGTTGAAGAAGCTACTTCTTTAGAGTTACCAATGTTAGAGAAAAACTTAACGATCATCGCTACATTAGCTTCGGTATCTACGTTAATTGGTCTTTTAGGAACGGTAATCGGTATGATTAAGGCGTTCTCTGCTTTAGGAAATTCAGGCGGATCTACAGATTCAACAGCATTAGCAAATGGTATCTCTGAGGCGCTTGTAAATACAGCGTTAGGAATTGGTACTTCAGCGATCTGTATCATTGCCTATAACTTATTTACATCTAAAATTGATGAATTGACTTATAGCATTGATGAGATTGGTTTGAGCGTTAGCCAAAATTATGCTACGCATCATAATTAATATTTGAACCTTTTAGGCGAAAGCCTACTTTAAATTATTTTTCACAGTTCAAATTATTAATTGTTATGCCAAAAGTTAAAGCCAAACGACAAAGTGTATCACTCGATATGACAGCGATGTGTGACGTGGCTTTCCTTTTGTTGACGTTCTTCATGTTAACCGCGAAGTTTCGTCCTGAGGAGGCAGTTACCATAGTTCCACCATCATCTATTTCAGAGAAGCCTTTGAATGCAAAAGATGGTATGCTGACTATAAGTGTATCGAATGAGGGTGGTGTTTATTTGGCATCTGACGATCAATTAGGTAGGGAGTTTATGTTAGAGCGCATGGCTAGTCGCTATGGAGTTGCTGTAACAGCTGAGATGAAGAAGAACTATATGGCTTCTGAAATTGTAGGCTACCCTGCTGGTGCGATGCGTCAAGTGTTGAATATGAAACCAGCAGATGCGAAAAAAATGATAAAAGGTATTCCGATCGATTCAGCTAATAATGAGCTGTCATATTGGGTAGGATATGCTAAATTATCAAATCCAAATCTGAAGATTGCGATCAAAGGAGATCAGAATTCTAATTATGACGTTTTCAGTGATATCATTGGTACTTTGCAAGCGCAAAATATTAATATATTCCAATTGATTACATCTCCTGAAGGAAAACCGAAATAAGTATTCATTATTAATTAGATTAAGAAATGGCAGAAATAGATAGCTCCGGTGGGGGTAAGAAAGGCGGAGGGAAGAAGCGAAGTAAAAAAATGTCAACCAAAATTGACATGACACCGATGGTGGACTTAGGCTTCTTGCTAATCACTTTCTTTATGTTAACGACTACGTTAGCAAAACCCGTGACCATGCAATTAAACATGCCTGATAAGACGGATACAAAGGAAACGTCACCAGTTAAATTGTCTGAGACCTTAACGGTCATTCCAGATGAGTTTAAGGTGTATTATTACCAAGGTATCCCGACTGAAGCAGGTACTAAATTAGAGGTGACTGATTATTCTGAAACAGGTATTCGTAAGGTAATTGCGGATTTGAAGAAGAAGATTGGGAACAATTTTACGCTCGTTATTAAACCAACGAAAAAAGCAAAATACCGCAATATGGTAGATATGCTTGACGAATGTGCGATTACTGGAAATAAGCGTTATGCCTTATTAGAGATTGATCCAGCATCGGAGGATTTAATTAAACGTTCAGGTAAATAAAATGGCGACAGCCTATTTAATAAATTTTTAAATTAAGAAATACTATGTCACAAGTAATAAGCCAAGATGCTACATTGGATGACATTATCTTTAAAGAGAAGAACCGAGAATTTGGTGCTTTCTTGCTAAGGACAACCTATCCAAAGGTTATCAAACGGTCGGTATTACTAGGCTCTGCTCTCTTCGTAGGTGCATTGTTGATTGCAGCATTCTGGAAACAGTTGACAGCAAACCTCACTACCAAAGAAGAAATCACAGCTGAAGTAATGAAATTAGACGCGCCACCTCCACCCAAAAAGGTAGAGTTGCCGCCACCGCCACCGCCGCCACCACCCAAAGAAATCCCTAAGGTAACAACGACTAAGTTTTTACCTCCTGAGATTAAGCATGATGAAGAGGTTACAAAACCTGAGCCGCCACCAGAGGAGGTAAAAGGAAATACAGCTTCTGAAACTGTGAAGGGTGAAACGGAAAATTTCGAACCACCTGTTGATCCAGATGCGAAAGGTTCAGCTCCAGTAGAGCCGCCTAAGCCAGCAGAAGATGAAATCTTTACTGCAGTGGAGCAACAAGCTGAATTCCCTGGTGGACCTCGTGCCTTTGGTGCGTTCCTTCAGAGAAATTTAAAATACCCATCAGCTGCTCAGCGTGCAAACGTAGGCGGTAAAGTATATGTTCAGTTCGTCGTTAATACGGATGGAACGATACAAGATGTTCAGGTTTTGAAATCAGTAGGATTCGGTTGCGATGAGGAAGCGATTCGCGTGATTAAATCAGTACCTAAATGGAATCCAGGCAAGCAGTCTGGCCGTGCAGTACGTTCAAGATTTACTCAGCCGATTACCTTCGTATTATCTGAATAAGATTTAATTTATTTCTTTCAGACCTGCTAAATTTGTTTTTGGCAGGTCTGATTGTTTTTAACATTCATGATGAAATTGTCAGCTGCAGAAATAATTAATGTTTTGTTTCGGTTAATCGCTGCCCTAGCTTATTGTTTGTTAGGTGTTTATGTGGCGTTTTGGTCGGAGGCCCAACTAGGAATTTGGTTTGGGGTGTCCATTAATTTTTACCTTGGGTCCTTGTTTTTGGTTTATGGATTTTTTAGATTTTGGAGAGCATATTTGTATTATAAAGAATTAAAAGAAGATGAATATGGCGAATACGGTTCGTAATTTAATAGGAACATTTGTCCTTTCATGCATCCTTTTTTCATGTTCTTTATTCAGTAAAAAAGAGGACATGAAGGATGGCCCAGCGCAAGGAGAAATTTCAATCGCGGTGGATGAGTCTTTTCAACTTGTATTAAAAGCTGAAAAAACTGCCTTTGAAAACAATTATCATTTTGCTCACATTAATTTAAAATTCACGCCTGAAAATGAAGCGGTTGCCGATTTGTTGAATGAGAAAGTTCGGTCTATTGTAGTGTCTAGGGAGCTTACCTCAAAAGAAAAGGAAATTTTTACGCGTGAAAAAATCACCTACCGGAGCTTCCCATTTGCAGCCGATGGAATTGCGCTACTGACGAATAAGCAAAATACCGATACTTTAATTAGCTTACCGGTGTTAAAAGATTTATTAACAGGAAGGATTTCCAATTGGAATAAAATAGGTGCTCGTTCTGTTTCCGGAGAAATTTTATTGGTGGTTGACAAAGCAAATTCAAGCAACATTAAATTTCTAATCGATAAACTAGGCATTCCTGCAAATCAAAAATTATCCGTTTTTGCGGCTGGTTCTAATCCTGCAGTTATTGAGTATGTTAAAAATCACGCGAACGCTTTAGGAATTATTGGGTCTAATTGGATTAGTGATGGGGACAATCCCACTTCTTTAGGATTTATTAAATCCATTCATGTGATGTCAGTAGCTGAAAAAGAAGGGTTGTCCCAAGATAAATATTCGCAACCTTTTGGATATAATTTGGCATTAAAAACATATCCTTTACGCCGGGAAATTAAGTTGATCTTGAAGGAATCACATCTAGGTTTAGGAACGGGTTTTGTCAATTACGTTTGTGGCGAGATGGGCCAGCTCATTGTTTTGAAAGCCGGGTTAATTCCTTTGACCCGACCTATCACGATTAGGACGTACCAAATTAACCAATAAGAAAGAATTTGTTTGTTTAATTGACAAAATCTAAATTTTTATAATTAATTTTGTCATTCGATTTTAATAAAACTTTTAGATTAAATTATTGAACATTTTGATGTTCTAAGTACTAAAAAAAATTATTTTAGCAAAAAATTAAAAATACAATGATGAAATTTAAATCATGGATATTGGGTTTAGGATTATTAATATCCAACGTGGCATTTAGTCAAACGGTACAAGACGGTTTTCGTTTTTTAGATCGACATCAGCCAAGTAGGGCTAAACAAGTTTTTGAAGGACTTGTAGCTTCTGCCCCTACAGGTGAAAATTACTTTAATTTAGGTTTATACTATTTGCATTTACGCGATTGGGATAATGCCAAAGCTAGTTTTGAAAAAGGGAAAGTTGCGGATCCCAAAAATCCTTTAAACCAAGTAGGATTAGCTTCTATTTTAGTGGGACAAAATAATGTTTCTGCTGCTAAGGTGGAATTTGATAAAATAATAGCAGATACGAAATCAAAAAATATTGATGTTTTGTACCGCATCGCTGAGGCTTATTCCATGTATTATATTTTAGGAAAAGAGGAAAGCTTTAACGCGAATAATAATGATCCAGGTGAAGCCATACGTTTAATTGATGTGATTCAAGAGCGTATGCTAAAGGACAAAAAGTTACCTGCGCCCGAGCATTACATTGTTAAAGGAGATGCTTTTTTGATTAAAAACGATGGTGGTAATGCGGTGACAGCTTATGAAGCTGCTATTTCACAAGATCCAAGAAATGTAAAGGCTAAGGTTAAAATTGGAACGGTTTATTTGAGAGGAAAAAATTACAAAGAAACACAAGCACGTTATAAGGAGGCTTTGGATTTAGATTCTAATTATGCTCCAGGACATCGTCGTTATGGTGAGTACTTGATTATTGGTGGTCAGTATAAAAATGCTTCTCGTTATTTCAGAAAATATATCGAAAAAGCAGAAGCCACTCCAGAGGTAACGATGGAAACAGCCAAATTGCTTTTCCTTTCTAAGGATTATGATGGAGCGATGAAATATACGGATGAGGCTGATAAGCGTGGAGTTCGTGATAATGATATTTACCGTATGCGTGGGTATTCTCGCGTTGAAATGGGTAATTTCCAACAAGGTATCGACAATTTAGATGAGATGGTTAAAAAAGGAGTTAAGCCTTACTTTATGGATGATTTATACTTCGGTAAAGGATATCAGGGTTTAGGTAAGGATTCTTTAGCCATTGCGTACATGGAAAAAGCGGCACCTTTAGATACCAATAACAATGTGTATACGTTAATTCATGACATTCGATATAGGCAAAAAAGATATTTAGAGGCTTCTGTTGCCGGGACTAAATCAATTGATTGGAAAGTGAAAAGAGCTCAAACCGTTGGATCAGGAGATTATTTTAAAGTAGCTATGGATTTATATTTAACTGCTGCCTATATCAATAAAGCAGATACGATTGGCCGACCAGCCATGGCGATGCGTGCTGATTCTATGTTTGCGAAGTCTATTTCAGTGAATGATAAATGGCCTCCATTTTACATTAACCGTGCGCGTGCCAATAACTTCATTGATTATGATGGAACGAAATGGTTAGGCGCTCCTTACTATGAAAAATTTATTGCGGTGGTGGATCAGTTAAAAGCTGAAAAAAGCACACAATACAAAGAAGATAAGAATCAATTATTTGAGGCCTATAAGTTTTTAGGTGGATATCATTTATCGGTAACAAAGGATGAAGCTAAAGTTAAAGAGTTGTTCACAAAAGCTCAGGAGATTAAAGCAGATGATCCAGATATAAAAGCCTATTTTAACCCAGCACCACCAGCAGCTGCTGCCCCTGGTGCTGTTGCTCCCAAGAAATAAGATTAAAGCTGCTCATTGAGCAGCTTTTTTTAATCATAAAGAATATTTTTATGTCTTACGCATTAATCACTGGAGCGAGTAAAGGGATTGGAAAAGAAATCGCCAATGAACTGGCTTCGCGTGGGTATGATTTATTGATAGTCGCTCGAAATTCCTATGAACTCCAACAAGTTAAAGAGTCCATTGAAAAAAAATATGCAAATACGGTTGACTACCTAGTCGCAGATTTAAGTGATCAAGGGTCAGTGAGTCGTATGTATCAGTGGGTTTTGGAAAAGCAAGTGGATTTACGAATTCTTGTCAATAATGCTGGATATGGGTTAGTGGGGGAATTTGAATCTTATTCCTTTGTTGAAAGCCAACAAATGATGCAGGTAAATATGAATGCTTTGGTAGAATCATGCCACACATTTTATCCTATGCTCACTGGAAAGGGTCAGGCTTATGTGCTAAATATTGCTAGTTCATCTGCTTATCAAGCAATCCCATTGATGTGTTTATATGCTGCATCTAAAGCATTTGTTTTACATTTTTCCCGTGGCTTGTTTCACGAATGGAAAGAGAAAGGGATTTCAGTGACGGCTATAAGTCCAGGTGCAACAACATCATCTTTTAATGATCGGGCCAATTTACCAGATAAAGCCAGAAATGCAGCCAAAAAAGTAACCATGACTGCGGAGTCCGTGGCCAAAATTGCGGTAGATGGGATGTTTGCAAAAAAACCAGAAGTTATCACCGGATTCATAAATAAGTTGGGTGCATTTTTAGCTTGGGTGGCTCCAAAATCAATCAGCGAAAAAATTGCCAAAGGTATTTATGAATAGGTATTGCCTATGGAAATAACAAGGCTTGCACTTTTTTCTGAGTTTGTAGGTCAATTGCATCCACTATTGATTCACTTCCCCATTGGAATTCTTCTAATGGCTGTAGCCCTACAATTTTTTCAAATTTTTTCAAAAAAGGATTTTAATTCTTCCATTTCTTTACTTGTATTGATTGGCAGTATTTTCGCAGGCCTTTCTTGTCTGGCTGGTTGGCTTTTAGCGTCAACCGGTGATTACAATTCCGATGTTGTTTTTTTTCACCGATGGTCCGGTATCGCCACTTTTATCTTAGCTCTTACTTCCTATTTTTGGATTCGATATCGGAATTATCTGTTCGTGATTTTATTGATTTTAATTGTTTTGACTGGGCATTATGGATCCATTTTAACGTATGGGGAAGGATATTTTATAAAGCCAAAGATAGATTCAACAGTCATCATTTCAGCGAAAAATAGGCGCTCATTAAAAATAGAAAAAGTTCAGGGGGAAACAACCAAGTATTTTTATCCTTATGAAGATCAAATTGTTCCTATCTTAAAATCTAAGTGTTATTCATGCCATTCCATTCAAAAGAAGAAGGGTGGGCTCCGTTTAGATTCTGAATTTTTTATTCGCAAGGGGGGTAAACATGGTCGCATAATGATGAGTGGAAATGCGCTGAAAAGCCATTTATATACTTATTTGATATTGCCTGAGGATGATGACCTTCATATGCCGCCAACAGGCAAAAGGCAATTGACCCGGATGGAAATAAAGTTAATTGAGCAATGGATTTCCTCAGGTGCTCCATTTGGCGAAGTTGAACAAAAAATGGTTTTAGAGTCTAATGATTTAACCAGCAGTGCGATTGACTTACCCAATTCAGATCTGATTCCCGTAGAAAAACAAATCGATATAGCACCCATTAGTCCAACTGAAAATCTAGTTTTAGATAAGTTGAAAGACGCAAAAATTAGTATCGTTTATTCAGGGGCAAAAAACGAATGGATTAGTTTAAATTTCATTAACGTCAAATCCGATTTTAATGCTTTGTTGGCCCAATCGAAATCTATTAAAACACATGTGAAAGAATTTAAATTAAATAATTATGACCAAATGGATTTTTCTGCACTTCGAGATTTTTCAAACCTAAGAATTTTAAATTTAGGTCATACTAATTTGAAAGATGATGACGTAGAAAATTTTCAAGGCTTAGACCAACTCGAGCAATTGAATCTTTATGGGACTAAAATTACGGATGTTGGTTTAATGAAGTTGGCGGAATGCCAACATCTAAAAGTTTTATATCTTTGGGATACAAAGGTTTCTGCCATTGGAATAAACGAGTTAAAAAAGAAGAGGCCTAAATTAAAGATTGAATCGGGCCAATTTACTTTTAAATTAGCAGATACAATTTCACCTAAACGTCTAGATCCAAATAAATGAAGCTCCCCATAGTGCAAATTTTATGTGCTTGTTTATTCCTGTCCTTTGGCTTCAAGGAAAAAGATGTTATGCCCAAAGGGGTGGCGTTCGAATTAAAAAATTTACCTAACGAAATTGATTTTAATATTCACGTCAAGCCTATTTTATCTGATAAATGCTTTGCTTGCCATGGCCCTGACAAAGCAAAACAAAAAGCTGGATTGCGCTTAGATTTGCCTGAAGGTGCATTTTCTCGTTTGCCTGAAAGCCCTGGCAAATTTGCCATTGTACCTGGAAATCTGGGAAAAAGTGAAATGGTGAAGCGCATACTATCAGAAGATCCCAGTTATAAAATGCCTACTCCCAAATCTCATTTAGAGTTAAGTGCTAGGGAAAAGGCTGTCTTGATTAAGTGGATTCAAAATGGGGCGGAATATAAACCACATTGGGCTTTTGTGGCTCCCATTAAGAAGGAAATTCCTGCTGCTACGATTGAAAATAACCCGATTGATTATTTTATTTCAAACGCATTAGCTTCAAAAAATTTAAATTTCACAGCGTCTGCTTCTCGGAATTTTTTATTGCGTCGCTTATCCTTTGACTTAACGGGCTTGCCTCCTACGGTGGATGAGATTGAATTTTTTAAAAATGATACTCGGCCTAATGCTTACGAAATCCAAGTAGATCGTTTGTTGGCCTCGCCCCATTTTGGTGAAAAGTTGGCCGCTGAATGGCTCGACTTAGCTCGGTTTGCGGATTCTCATGGCTATACGATTGATCGAATTAGAGACATGTCCCCTTATCGGGATTGGGTGATCCAATCCTTTAATAAAAACATGCCCTACGATCAATTTATTCATTGGCAGTTGGCCGGCGACCTAATGCCAAATCCCACCAAAGATATGCGGATCGCGACGGCATTTAATCGAAATCACCAACAAAACACAGAGGGGGGAATCGTAGAAGAAGAGTTTCAAACCGAATATGTGATGGACCGTGCCAATACTTTTGGAGATGCTTTTTTAGCCTTAACAACGGGTTGCGCTAGATGCCATGATCATAAATACGATCCAATTTCACAGAAAAATTATTACCAGTTATTTAGCTTTTTTAATAATGTGAAGGAAGCAGGCCAAATTTCATATAATGATGATATGCCTACGCCAACTATGTTATTGCCGACGGACAAGCAGCAAGCGATTATGGATTTTATTCAAGCTAAGATTAAAACGACGGAGGAAAAATTGCAGCAGGTGAAACCGTCAGGCTTTGATGCTTGGTCGAAAGGTGAAGGGCCAACTGTCTTGAAAAAGCAAAGTATTCCACAAAATGGCTTAGTCGCTCATTATGATTTTGAGTCTACCTTGACCAACTTAAAAAACGAAAAGGAAGTAGGGGTACTGAAGCATGAGTCAGGGAAGACGGGGGATATTCCTCAGTTTTTGGAGGGTCGTTCCGGGAAGGCTTTAGCCTTTGACGGAGATGTTTATTGTGACTTTAACCGGGTGGGAGTATTCAGAAAATCAGAACCTTTTTCGATTGGTATTTGGGTTAATATTCCGAAAAATTTAAAGGAAGGTGTGATTTTTCATAAAAGTAATGCAGAGCGTTTGTACAACTTTAAAGGCTTCCATGTATATCTAAAAAATAATTCGTTGGAAGTGATGATGGCACATTCAGCTCCATCCAACGCCATTACAAAAATCACTAAAAATGATATTCCACGGGATCGATGGGTTCAATTGACACTGACCTATGATGGTTCTTCTCAAGCTAAGGGATTGAAATTATACATCGATGGAACTGAGCCTGCTATGGAAACAACCATGGATCAGCTGTATAAGGATATTATATTTTATTCAAAACAGGAACCTGGTTTGCAAATTGGCGGTTGGTGGCGTGGCTTAGGATTTAAGGGTGGTCGCGCAGATGATGTGCTTGTGTACAATCGAGAATTAAGGCCTTATGAGGTAATGCTAATTGCCAATAAAAATTCATCCGAAAATACTTTTAAAGACCCTAATCATGTATTTGATTATTATGTGACTAACGTAGATTCTTTGTATTTGAAGGTAAAAAATGAGTTAAAGAATTTACGAACGGCCTATTCAGATTCGACAGAATCGACTCAAGAATTAATGGTCATGCAAGAAATGCCAAAACCTAAAAAGGCAAATATCTTATTAAGGGGTCAGTATGATGCACCTGGAGAGGAAGTATTTCCAAATACCCCTGAAAAAATATTTCCGTACCCTGCAAATTTGCCTAAAAACCGTTTGGGTTTAGCGAATTGGTTAACGGATAGTCGAAATCCTTTGACTTCACGTGTGGCGGTCAATCGAATTTGGCAAAATTTATTTGGAATCGGTATTGTAAAAACGGCTGAGGATTTTGGGAATCAGGGCGAGATGCCTTTCCATCCAGAATTATTAGATTGGTTGGCCGTCAATTTCAGAGAAACAGGTTGGGATGTAAAAAAATTAATTAAGTTGATGGTGATGTCCAAGACGTACCAACAAGATTCTAAGGCTACTCCTGAATTAATGGAACGCGACCCAGAAAACAGGATGCTTGCTCGGGGCCCATCTGCGCGCTTGACCGCAGAAATGATTCGCGATAATGCATTGGTTGCTAGTGATTTGATCAACCGGGAGATCGGCGGAAAAAGTATGTATCCATATCAGCCAGATGGTTTATGGGAAATAAATAGCCATAAATATAAGCAAGATACAACGCAGGCCATTTATAAACGGAGTTTGTATGTAGTGGTTAAACGTTCGGTTCCAAATCCCATGATGTCGACTTTCGATGCCACATCACGAAGTTCGTGTTTGGTACGACGCCAAAAAACGAACACACCACTTCAGGCTTTGGTGGTTCTAAATGATCCAACATTCTTGGAGGCCTCGAAGCAAATGGGGTTCAGGATGTCAAAACAAAGTAATTTAAATGCATCCATCAAAGACGCCTATGTGAGGTTGACCGGCCGAGAACCTCAGGAAGGAGAAATTGATATTTTAGTCGAGTTGCAAAAAATCGAATGGGCTAAATTTAAAAAAGCTCCAGAGAAGACAAAGGGCTGGTTATCAGCTGGCATGTCAAAAATAGATTTGAAAGAAGTGGATCGGCCTTATGTCGCATCTTTAGCTGTGGTGGCGAATACCATCATGAATTCGGACGCTACGATTACGAAAAGATAAGAACATGGGGAATCATCACGAAGATAATTGTCGATTAAATCATCCAGATTTCCGTGCATTGGATCAGGGCTTGGACCGTAGAAATTTTCTTCAGAAGACTGCTATGGGTTTAGGTGCGGCCGCATTGCAAGTGTTAATGGGTGGCCATTCATTGCAAGCAAAATCCATACAAGATCAGATATTAGAATCGCTACCCAAGATTGCACCCAAAGCGAAGCGAGTAGTTTATTTATTTATGAGTGGGGGACCTTCTCAATTTGAGACTTTCGACTACAAGCCTAATTTAAAAAATATGTTTGGTGAAGGCCTTCCGGATTCCGTTCGTAAAGGTCAAAGGCTAACAGGAATGAGTGCAAACCAAGCCGTTTTACCTATTGTTCCTTCCCTTTATAATTTCAAACAATATGGGCAAAATAGAACTTGGGTTAGTGAGTTATTGCCTTACACGGCTCAAGTAGCGGATGAATTGTGTGTGATTAAATCTATGTATACCGAGCAGATCAACCATGATCCTGCGATTACCTTTTTTCAAACCGGACATCAATTGCCAGGAAGACCATCGATCGGTTCTTGGTTGAGTTATGGTTTAGGAAGTGAAAATCAGAATTTACCCGCATTTATTGTGATGGTTTCTAAAAATGCTTCTAAGGATCAGCCGCTATATTCTCGATTATGGGGAAATGGCTTTTTGCCCTCGGAGCATCAAGGAGTGCAATTTAGGTCAAGCAAGGACCCCGTTTTATATTTGAATAACCCGGAGGGTTATGACGGTGAAGACCGAAAGGAAATGCTTGAATATCTGAAGAAATTAAATCAGGCACAAAATCAAACTTGGGCTGATCCTGAAGTTGAAGCCAGGATTTCCCAATATGAAATGGCCTTTCGCATGCAGACTTCGGTTCCTGAAGTGATGGATGTAAGCTCTGAATCAGATGAGGTTTTTGATCTTTATGGGCCAGGAAGTAGGGATAAGGGTACATTTGCGGCCAATTGTTTATTGGCCCGAAAATTATTGGAGAAGGATGTACGCTTTGTTCAACTATATCACCAAGGGTGGGATCATCACGACGCATTACCTAAAAATATAATTAATCAATGTAAGCAGACGGATCAAGCTACCGCTGCATTGATCCAAGATTTAAAAAGAAGGGGTATGTTAGAAGATACCTTAGTAGTTTGGGGTGGGGAGTTTGGCCGGACCGTTTATTCCCAAGGCAAACTTTCAGCGAATGGCTATGGGAGAGATCATCATCCCAAATGCTTTAGTATGTGGATGGCTGGTGCTGGGGTAAAACCAGGTAGCTATGGCGAAACGGATGATTTTAGTTATAATATTGCGAAGGATCCAGTTCACGTGCATGATTTTCATGCCACTATGTTACATCTATTGGGAATCAACCACGAGGAGTTAATTTTCAAATCGCAAGGAAGAAGGTTTAGGTTGACAGATGTTCACGGGAAAGTAGTGAAAGGTGTATTGACCTAATGGATTTATTGATTAATAATCAATAGTTTGTTCATTGTGACATTGGCGGAGATCATTTTAATAATATATTGTCCATTGGGGATTGAATGAATTTTAATTTTTATGGCGTCTTTCGAATTTTGGATGGGCCATGTTCCTAAAACAATTCCTCTTAAATCCGTCAACAGGATTTCGCCAGCACCCGTTTCTTTAAGAATTTCAATCGTCAATTGGTCCCCAATTATCGGATTGGGATAAATGGAAAAACCATTAAAGTTTTCGGGGATATTGAAAACCATTTTTTGAAATTCAGAGAAGCATGATAGAAGGGGATTGGATGCTAAATCAAAATTTCGTTTAGCCCTTACTTGATGCAGCCCATTAACAGCCATTTTCAAAATCGAGTTAGTATCCACCATTTTTGATGGTCCTACAATCCATTGATAACTGTCAACGACATCGAAATTTCGTGCCTTAATAAAAAAGGTGCCGTTTTTTTCTAAAATTGGCATGAGGGGTAATGTGCGCCCAATTATAAATTGGTCTATACTCGGAATAGACCAGCATCCAAATTCATTTCTGGTTTTTAAATGGTATTTACCAGACTGATTCACCTTTATCGAATCATTGGTTTCCCCCGTATTCCACAAATATCCAAAAGCAGGGCTGGTCTTTAATATGACAAAATCCCCAACGCAAAATTGGTTCGATGGAAACGATTTCGTGACAGGTTGTTTTTCTATAGGAAAGTAAAAGCTAGTGCTTGGGTCGCTCGGCAGGGACCAACAATCTACCGAGTCTTGTATTGAGACGGTGTAGGTTTGTGGTATTTTTGAATAAATAAATGATTGGATTTCGGAGTTAGACCACATCCATGACTTTGCATTTTTTGTCGTCTGTAATAAGGTGGAATCTCCTCGGCAAAATCCTGCATTTCTAATGGTCACTATTTGTGGCTTTGTGGGGGTGGGATGGATAATAATTTTAAGAGGATTTGACCATGCCGACCAGCATTTTCCATCCAATGTTATTTTAGATTTAAAAACCTCCACACCAGCTTTTTTCCCAACATAGGACAAATTTTTAGTCGTTTCGCCCATACTCCACAAATATTTGTTAGCATCATTTTTCATTGTAATGAGTAGAGAGTCATTTTGGCAAATGGAATTTTTGGGACTAAATAGGAGAGGAGCTTCTGGGGTTTTATGAACATCTACGATGACCTTTTCGCTTCGATAAAAACATCCTGCTTTGGAGATGATTGCTTGGTAAATTCCTGCATTTGCAGCTTCTTTGATGGTTGGATTTTCACTATAGCTATGGCCCTCTTTTTCCCAAATATGAAATTGCGAATCCGATGAATAATTTAGTTTGATCTCTATGTTTTCATTTTCGCAAACGAAAGAGTCAAAACTCGATTCCACTGAAAAATTAGGTCTTTTTAAGCCTGGTAAAACTACAAGCATTGGGTCTGCATATTCACCTTCGCAGCTAACGCTTATTTTTGTTTCATTAGGGCTATGAACTAGCAAATCTTGTTCAGGTGAGCGAAAATCAACTCCGCCATTTAAATAATCATATTTTAATGGGACCGGACATCCTTCTACATGCAATAGATATGATTCTTCTTCGCATCTTACTTGTGTCGAATATCGGAGGAATAGCTTTTCTTTTGGAAGAATTATTTCCTGTAAGTCATATACCTCAGGTTCTATGGATCCCGCCGCTGGCAAATCACTTGGCGGTTCACTAGGTATCGTTATTTCTTCTGGAATTACAGGTGCTGCTGGAGGTAAGCCAACAACAGGTGTTCCCAACACAGGAATAGTAGGAGCGGTGGGTTTAATGTTGGCTGGAATACTGACCCTGATGGCCGTTTTGGGGCTTTCGCAATTGTTTACTTTTTGGGAAACCCAACGAACTAATTCAATCGCTGAGTTACCCGTATTAATAGGTACGGCTACGCTCAGGGTAGTTGCCGTGCTGATTGCTTTTATATCATTTTCGTTTAAATACCATATGTTATTTGTACCACCTGTCGCCTTGAAAATAATGCTACTTTCCAACAAGGTGGCCGTTGGCGTACCGGCATTGCTAGGCACTGCTGGTACATTAAATGCTTGGGCGGATGTACCTAATGAAGGCAAACTTTCACAACCTAGTTTTAGGCAAGTAGCTTTATATATTTTTGGATTTAGATCGGTATGAGTAACAAAAATTTTAGCACCTGTTCCCAGTTTATTTTCATTTTCATCATACCATTGGGTCACATAGGGAGAACACCCCGTAGAATTTATTGATATAGGAGCTCCTAGGCAACCCGTATACAAAGAGGATGAATGAACAAGTTGGGGACTTGATTTTATGGTTATCGTAACCTCATTGGATGTTCGAGGGCATGAACTTACCTGATTTTCATTGTTCAGAGAACCTTCATTATCATTGTTTAAGGTGATGGAATATTGAATTCTAATTTTAAATCGTTGCCCTTGAAGTGAGCTAGAAGCGTTTAAAATGGTTAAATTTTTTGATTGGCTTCCTTGAAAATTTGCGTCGTCGGAAATATCTGTAAAATTTCCCCCTCCGATAGCCCGCGTCCATTGATACGAAATGGCCTTTGATGCACTGATATCTTGCATTTGAACTTCTAAAACTCCAGATCCCCTTTCGCATATACTTGGGTTTAAAATACTGGTTATTTTTGTTAGGGTAATTTCAGCGGCTTGTGAATAGATGCTGCATGCATTTAACGACACTTTGACTCGATACAAAGTACCCGTAGGGTTGTTGACATCACCGCTTGGGAATATTTGGTACGCATTTAAATTGGCTCCCGAAATGGGGGAATAATTTCCATCTTGAGGCCTTTTTCTTTCCCATTGATAGCTGGATCCAGCCGTGGCTTGGCAGATCATTCGGATACTATTTCCATCACAATCTGTCTGACTTTTAGGGTGCAGATTTATCGTGGGGCATTGGCCTAAAGCCAAAAAATCAAACAAAATAAAATAGAGCAAAAATGACAATTTCATCAGAACTTCTGGGTTTGAAGTCCTGAAATAAGTCAATAATTGGCCTCGAAATTTTGTTTTAAAATTTTGATCGAAAAATGATCAGCTAGCTGATAAAAAAAAATACAAACCCTTGGCTAGCAAAGGTTTGTATTTTATCACTTACTTGGTTTTATATATCACAGATTTTTACCGCTTGTTCCAAAGAAGCCATTTTATCTTCTCTTGCCGGTATAAATTCTTGACCTATAAATCCTTTGTATCCTGTATCGTAAATAGCCTTGATGATTGGGGCATAGTTTAATTCTTGCGTCTCATCTATTTCATGTCGGCCAGGAACGCCACCTGTATGGTAATGAGAAATATATTGATAGTTTTTCTTAATGGTGGCAATTACGTCGCCTTCCATAATTTGCATGTGGTAGATGTCATAAAGCAATTTAAACTTATTGGATCCAACCATCTCGCATAATACGGAACCCCATTCAGTATGATCACATTGATAATCCTTGTGGTTTACCTTTGAGTTCAACAACTCCATGGAAATGGTGACATCATGCTTTTCAGCCGTTTTCATGATGCGCTGAAGTCCTTTTTTGCAATTTAAAAGTCCTTGCTCATCGCTAAGTCCATCTCTATTTCCGGAAAAAGTGATTAGGTTTTTAACACCTGCTTTGGCTGCGCGAGGAATCAAGTCCTCGTAAAACTCCACTAATTTATCGTGGTTTTGGATCTTATTAAAGAAATTGGGTAATCCCATTTTCTCCGGATATTTACCCCAGCCAATCGCCGCGGTCATATCATGTTTTTTCAAAATATCCCATTCGTCTGGACCTGTTAATTCGATTGATGTAAGGCCAATTTTTTTAGCGTTTACTACAAGTTCTTCAAAAGGGATTTTATCATAACACCATCTGCAAGCAGAATGGTTGACCTTTCCTTTTAAATCGGCACCCACTTGCTTGTCGGCCTCCTTAAAGCGGTGTTCCATCGAGGTGCCTAAAAAACCAATTCCAGCGAGTCCGGCTGAATTTTTCAATAGGTCTCTTCGACTCATGTCATTTTTCATAGGTTTAGTTTTATGTGTTTCTAATTTTAATTTTTCCAAATACCCAATAAAGTAGCTGTTTCAAGCGCCATTTTGGTATTATATTTTCGGGCAATTTTTTTGTATCTAAATAGGACAATAATCGTTCCAATTAATAGAAATCCTCCCGTAAAAAAATACAGAAGACCAAGCCCAATTCGATCGGTGATAAATCGATGTAAGCCAGCAAAGCCTAAAAAACCGGCCAATATACAAATCAAAATAAGGCTAGTTTCCCTTCTCTTATTTAAATATAGAGCCGCAAATTGCGCTTGTTGGCCTTCATCCAATCCATCTAAAATTTCTTTTACCGAGCTTGATTCTTCAGCATCTAAATTAGAGAAAAGCGGAATCAAGTTTGAATTCATGTAGGGTTTTACTAAATATTGGAAAGTAATTTTAACACAAAATTTTCGCTTAAGCTAAATAACATGTTTGGAAAAATTCCTAAAAGAATTGTGATCGTACCTAGTGAGTATAAACTGAGTGTTTCTGTGAGCGTTAAATCGCTCATCGACCAATTTGCGTTTAGCGTATAGTGCTTTCCTAAAAATACTTTTTGGAAGGTCCATAATAAATATCCCGCTCCCAATAAAATCCCCAATGCTCCTATAATCGAATAGATTGGATGTAATAAAGGGCTCGTGAATGCTCCCATCAAGCTGAAGAATTCGCCGATAAATCCTGAAAATCCGGGTAGGCCCAAGGAGGCGAAAATAGCTATTCCTGAGATGAGGGTGAAAACAGGCATTTTGCTGGCGAGGCCTGAATAACTGTCAATATCTCGGTTGCCTGTACGGCTATATAAAACACCTGCCATTAAAAATAACATGGATGATAAAATGCCATGCGAGATTAATTGGAATATGGCGCCTTGCCAACCTTCTACATTGAAGGCTGCGATTCCCAATAATACAAAACCCATGTGCGAGATGGACGAATAGGCGACTAATTTTTTGATGTCCTTCATGGCTAAGGCATTGTATGCGCCATAAATAATGGAAAGCGCGCCTAATCCTGCTAAAATTTGAGCATTGCCCATCGCCTCTTTAGTGAAAAATGGGATTGCCATTCTAAGCCAACCATAGGCTCCAATTTTCAATAGAATCCCGGCTAATAGAACAGAAATAGGAGTAGGTGCTTCTACGTGGGCATCTGGAAGCCAAGTATGTAGCGGGACAAGGGGTAATTTAATCGCAAAACCCACAAATAACAGCCAGAATCCCCATTCTCTTCCGCTTAGGCCACTAAGTAACCAACCCGAATTTGGGCTGAAAATGCTTGTTGGCATGCAATTATTTACATCGCTCAAGGCTTGAATATCAAAACTATGGACGATTTGTCTCATCGGGATTTCCTGTAAGGCTACTGATTTTTGAATGGCAATTAGCTCTTCGATCGTAAAGCTTTGTCCTTCTTGAATGGCTCCCGTTAACAAGGCCGTTTCATAAGGGTCAATGTATGCGATGCTAATCCCCAGCATAATAATTAGGATGAAGAGAGATCCTACGAGGGTATAAATAAAAAATTTCAAGGAGGCATAATTTCGATTTGGTCCACCCCAAATTCCAATTAAAAAATACATGGGCAATAGCATGAATTCGAAAAAAACATAAAACAGAAACATGTCTTTTGCTAAAAAACAGCCAATTAACGAGGCATTTAACAGCAATACCAATCCATAATAGGCATTAAATTTATCTTTGATTTCGGTGGAATTCCACAAGGCTATGAAGGTAATCAGAGATGTTAGTATTAATAATGGCAGGCTTAGTCCATCAACGCCTAACGAATATTTTGCGGTAAATTGGCCTAAACTACCTAAAGATAAATGAATCCAATCCTTTGATTCCTGAAACTGAAATGAGTTGGCATGTCTGTCAAATTTCGTAAATAAATAAACCAAAAGGCTTATTTGAATTCCCGAAAAAACAATAGCAACGCTCCGAATGTATTTTTTAATCACCCCAAATCCTATGAATATAGAGCCCAATAATGGGATTAGAATTAGTAGTGATAGTATCGATTCAATCATCCTCTTTGTAAAATTGTAAAAAGTAAAAATAGCCCAAATGTAACAAAAACCAATATCCAATAGCTTTGAACTTTTCCAGATTGCCAGCGACTTAAGCCGGCGCCGGCCAAAGAGCTAGCTTTTGCGATACCTCCCACCAAAATTCCATCGACGATCCAGCGGTCAAACCAAGTAATCAAATGTGCGATGATGACTTGCGCTCGGGCTAGGTTATTCACAAACCGATCATAAACTTCAACTTCCATCCAGCGTACCACCTTACTTTTGAAAAAGATTAATTGGAACATGGAAGGCCAGAAAAACGATAAAAACTGGACATTCGTTTTAGGAATCCAATTCCGCGTTAGGTAGGTTAACAAGATTCCGAGGATCCAGGTTGACACCGTAATCCATAGCCAAACGTCTGGCACTTGAAATGACTGTAAATCGAAATAGCCTAAGAATTCAGATTCCTGGACATGTAGCGGATTTAGGTTCACTACTACGGAAAGGCTTAAAATAGCTAAGATGGCAATCGGGATTGTTTGCAACCCATGATTTTGTGTGCTTTCCCTGGAATTTAGTTCTCTAGAATTCCCTAAGAATATCAAATAGAAAAGTCTAGTTGCATAGAAGGAGGTTAAGATCATACCCAGGCTTAAGGCACCTAAAAGTAGGTAGTAGTATGTTGAAAAAGGGCTATTCTCTGCTGACATCCATAAAAATCCAGCGATATTTTCTTTTGTGTAAAAACCGCTGGTCAGTGGAATTCCCATTAAGCCGGCACTGAAAATTAAAAAGGCGATGCAGGTAATGGGCATATGTTTTCTTAAACCACCCATGTGATTTAAGTTTTGATGATGGACCAAATGGATAATGGACCCTGCTGATAAAAATAGCCCTGCTTTAAAAATTCCGTGCACCCATAAGTGAAACATGGATGCGTCTGAACCCATTCCGATCCACATCAGTCCTAATTGGGATATCGTAGAATAGGCGAGGATTTTTTTAATGTCGTTTTGAAAAATGGCCAAAATTCCTGCGGAAACAAGTGAAATAGCACCCACACAGGCCATCATGATATGCACTGATTCGCCAAAAAATGGGAATACTCGAATGCCTAAAAATACACCTGCGGCGACCATCGTTGCCGCATGAATTAATGCTGAAGCTGGCGTAGGTCCTTCCATGGCATCAGGCAACCAAGACATGAAAGGAAATTGAGCCGATTTTCCCATCGCGCCAATGAACACTAACAGACCTATCCAAAAGGGGGGATTGTCAAAGGCCATGGGGTCCATGGAAGAAAAATAGGTCGAGTGAAAATGAGCACTAAGACTTATAAGTCCCAAAATCAAGGCAATGTCGGCGAAGCGATTAATTAAAAATGCTTTTTTGGCAGCTCTTATGGCTTCAGGTTTTTGATGCCAAAAGCTAATTAATAAATAAGAAAAGGCACCTACCAATTCCCAAGAACCATAAAAGAGGTAAATTTGGTCCGCAAAAATAAGGCAAATCATGGCGCCGACGAAGCCATGTAGATAGACATAATAACGACCTAAATTAGCCTCTTTCTCCATGTAAGATTTGGAAAATATTTGGACGAATAAACTGACGATGCTGACCAAGAGGGCGATGAGTTTGGCTGAGGAATTTATCCAAAAGCTAGCAACATAGGTTTCATGCCCCATGTTTATCCACGGGAAGCCTATTTTTAAATTTTGTCCCGAGAGGCTATAAATGAAATAGCATGTAAGGACTGTAAAAATGAATGAGAGCGAAATAGAAATATTGGAAATGTGTTTTTTCGCTTTTTGGGCGAATAGTCCAACCAAAAGCGCTGAGATCCAAGGGAGTAGCAGGAGGCCGATAAATTGGAAATTTATTTCCACGTATTATTTTTTATGCAAATATAAACTAATCTAGTGATTCTATAGAGAATTAGGCGCGATTATCCCCCACTAACTGGCGGAATTAAGGCAATTTCCATCGTTTCTTCCACCAAAAATTCCGGTTTAGGGAAATGATGATCTACGGCAATTCTAAGGGAAGGTAAATTTTCTAATGCTGGATAGCTTTTTTTGAGCGATTGTAATAATTGGCCTGAAGTCAATAAAACATCATTTTGATGCTCAATTTTTTCATTATTTAGCAAATCACGGCAAATTCCAAAGAGGAGAATTTTATAGTTTGGCATTCGATTGAGGTCAATTTTGTACCTTTGTTTTCTTGTACAAATATATTGGATAATTCACAAAGCTTGATGACTAATTTACCGCTTCTTTTTGACAATCATGGTCGAGAGATGAGTTATTTGCGTTTAGCCGTTACGGATCGTTGTAATTTGAGGTGTACCTATTGCATGCCGGCAGAAGGCATCGCTTATTTACCGGAAAAGAAATTGTTGTCTTGGGAGGAAATGCTCCGAATTGTTCATGTGTTAAATCAGTTAGGAATAAGGAAAGTTCGGATTACAGGTGGAGAGCCCTTTGTGAGACCTGGATTAATGGATTTTTTACAGGAATTAGCTAAGATTGAAAACCTTGAAATTTGCCTGACGACTAATGGTGTTTTGCTAGAAAATCACCTGGATTCTTTGCTAAACTTAGGAATTAAGAATGTGAATTTAAGTTTGGATTCTCTGGATTCTGAGCGGTTTTTCAAAATTACCAGGCGCAATGATTTTGACCAAGTATATCAAAATTTGATGCGTATGATTGAGGCCAATTTCAAAGTAAAATTAAATGCCGTTGTCATGCATGGCATGAATGATAATGATATTTTGCCTTTGGTCAATTTTACAGAAAAGCATCCCGTTTCAGTTCGTTTTATCGAGGAGATGCCATTTAATGGATCGGGTTTGGTGGAAGAAAAATTATTTTGGGATTATAGGCGCATCCTTTCTCATATCAAAACTGAATTTCCTCAGATAGAAGAAGTGCCGATGGCCTACGGTGAAACGTCAAAAAATTACCATGTTCCTGGTTTTATGGGCGATGTGGGAATTATAGCCGCATTTAGTAGGACTTTCTGTGGTTCTTGCAATCGAATTCGAGTGACCTCTTTAGGCCAAGTTAAAACCTGCTTATATGATGATGGTGTTTTTGATTTGAAGGAGTATTTGCGTTTAGGAGTTTCAGATGAGGATTTGAAAAATACCATGATCAAAATTTTTGGCGAGCGGCCAAAAGATGGTTTTGAAGCAGAAAATAATAGAAAAGGAGTTATTAACGAGTCTATGACTTCAATAGGAGGGTAAAATATGCAATCGGTTTCAGAATTAATCAATGGGTTTAGTCGATTAAAGGTCTTAATTATAGGAGACTTAATGATCGATTCGTATACCTGGGGAAAGGTAAGTCGGATTTCTCCCGAAGCACCCGTTCCTGTCGTGAATGTTATTCGCCGGGAATCTCGTTTGGGTGGAGCTGGAAACGTAGTTTTAAATATTGCGAGTTTAGGGGCTACCGCTGTGATTTGTTCGGTGATTGGCGATGATGCGCCAGGAAGGGAATTGCAAAAAATAATTCTCGACGCTAATTTATCGACCGATGGGTTGATTGTTGAGCCCGGTCGAATGACGACGGTGAAGGAAAGGATTATTGCGGGGTCCCAACAAGTTGTTCGGGTGGATTCAGAGACGGAAAATTCGATTTCGTTGTCGAGCCAACAAGCGTTACTGGCCCATATAAAAGATTCAATGTCTGACGTGGATGTCATTATTTTTGAAGATTATGACAAAGGAGTTTTAAGTGCAGAGTTAATTCAATCCGTAATTTCGATGGCCAAAGAAAATAATATTCCTACCGTGGTCGATCCTAAACGCAAGAATTTCTTTGCCTACAAAGGAGCCACTTTATTTAAACCTAATTTGCACGAATTACGAGATGGATTGGGTTTAATGCCGACGGATTTTGATGCGGATCATTTAGCTGAAACGGTTCGGAAATTCAAAGTTTCCCAGGAGTTTAAAGGTGTATTTGTGACTTTGTCAGAGCGAGGCGTTTATATTGATTTTGAGAATGACCAACATTTAATTCCGGCTCATATTCGACAAATTTCAGATGTTTCAGGCGCCGGTGATACAGTGATTTCCATTGCCGCTTGTGTGTTAGCCTTGGGAGGTTCTACAGAACAAATTGCCTCTTTAGCTAATTTAGGAGGAGGTTTGGTTTGCGAATCATTAGGAGTCGTTCCTATTAATTTAGCACTTTTAAGAAAAGAAACAGGTCAATGGTAATTTTGTAAACTCCATTATAGTCGTTTACAGACCAAAAAAAATCATGTGCCCTAAAGGTATTAACCGACAAAAAACAGGACGCTGATTTTATAAGTTTACTGTTCTTGAATATCAGTTTTTATTGCGCTTGTTTGGTCTGAAAACGATAGCTTTACTAACTTTCCAAAAGTTAGTAAAGCTTGAAATGGGGGTCTTAGATTCATATTTTTTTAACCCTTTTTTCTTGATTAAATTTCACGAAAAATTTACTCAACCCAAGCGGTAAATTCAATTTCTACTTTATACTGAGGTGCAATTAAAGCCGAAATTTCATAAATCCCTGTGGTGGGTTTTATATCCTTAAAGAAATGAGCATGTGCCCTTGCAATTTCTAGATTTTG
>JBIKRO010000113.1:0-6592 GCA_044349095.1 Aquirufa sp.
TCTATTTTTATGATCCGGAGGATTTGTTTACCAAAGGGGAATATCGGGACACCAATGCGATCCCACTAGGCCAATTGGAAAAAGTGGTCTTAGTGTCTGGTAGAAGCGCTGAAGGTGCGGCGGGCATAGGTATTCAATTCATCCCTAGGTTTATAGAACCTTCTATTCCTAAACCTAGAAGCGACAATAATGGAGCGGTGGGAGAAGTCAGTGGACAAAATTTATCACAGGTAGCGGCTGGTACTTTGAATCAAAAAATGACTGGACAAGTTGCCGGTGTTACCGTCGGCAATGATAATTCTCCTGGCGGAGCGGCGATGGTTAGAATTCGAGGATTTGGTTCCATCAATTCAAATAGCCCCTTATATGTAGTGGACGGGGTACCTATCACAAATATCAACACCATTAATCCCAATGATATTGAATCCGTGAATGTGTTAAAGGATCCGTCGACAACAGCTATTTACGGGGTACGGGGTGCGAATGGAGTCGTATTGATCAAAACAAAAACGGGAGGTCCAACTACATTTAAAATTCCGGATGAAATCTTACATCAAAAACCTTTGCCTTATACTTTGTGGGTCTATGGTAAAAAAGCAAAAGAGTTTAAAAAGGGCGGAGTAGGAGAAAAAATCCAGGAGCTTTTGAAATAGCTGGATCATTTCACATTAAGATAAATATTTATTCAAAAAACAAAAGAGTCCACTGATAGATTCAGTAGACTCTTAATATTTTGTTGACCTACTAGGATTCGAACCTAGAAAACCAGAACCAAAAACTGGTGTGTTACCTTTACACCATAGGTCAATCTTAATAGAGTGCAAAATTAAGCGCTTGCGCTGTAATTATCAAACATTGCTTCAAAATAATTGAATTATTTCTCTAGAATTAGGTTCAAGCGCTGAAAATCAAGCTATTAATTTTAATTTTTCCAATTAACTAATCAGTTCCATGGAAGACACTGTTGCCTCCGTATTGATTTTCCTCACTAAGCCCTGTAAAACTTTTCCAGGTCCACATTCAATAAAGTCAGTGGCACCAGCTGAAATCATCGCTTCGATGGATTGAGTCCAACGTACAGGACCGGTCAATTGAGCGATTAAATTTGCCTTGATTTCAATTTCATTTTGAGAGGCCTTTGCGTTTACATTTTGAAATATAGGGCAAATGGGGCGATCAATTTTTGCAGCTTCAATGGCCGCAGCTAATTCCAATCGGGCAGGTTCCATAAATGGGGAATGAAAGGCACCGCCTACGGGTAACAACAATACTCTTTTCGCACCAGCTTCTTTTAATTTTTCTCCCGCAAGCTCAACCCCTTTTATACTACCTGATATAACCACTTGTCCTGGACAGTTGAAGTTGGCGGCTACTACCTCGCCATCAAACTCAGCACAAACTTTTTCAATTTGTTCATCACTTAATCCCAAAACAGCAGCCATCGTGCTTGGCTCAATTTCACATGCTTTTTGCATAGCTAATGCTCGCTTGGAAACTAAAGACAAACCGTCTTGCCAACTTAATCCTCCGGAGGCCACCAAGGCAGAGAATTCGCCAAGAGAATGGCCTGCAACCATTTCAGGCTTAAAGTTTGTACCTAATTTGGCAATTAATATGGAATGCAAATAAATAGCAGGTTGGGTTACACTGGTTTGCTTAAGCTCGTCTTCGGAGCCGTTAAACATGATTTCAGAAATAGAAAATCCAAGAAGTTCATCCGCTTCAAAAAACAATTCCCTTGCAAACGAATAATTTTCAAATAAATCTTTTCCCATTCCGGGAAATTGTGATCCTTGCCCAGGAAAAATATATGCCTTCATTTATAAATTAATTATTTAATGTAAATTTGTTTGCAAAGATAAAAAAATGAAGCGTTTTCTGAAATATAGAAAACACATAGCCCAACAATTCTATGATTAAAAATTTATCGATTTTACCATTATTGGGCTTTATTCTCTTACTAAATGGTTGTAAGTCAGAAGATATTACACCTAAATTTATTGCGAACTCAAAGGTTATCATTGACAAAGCCAACAGCATTGATTTTGTACAAAGAAATACAAACAATGAAGGTTCCATTACGATCGTTGGTAAATCTGACAAAAGTTTTCAATCGGCTAAAATAAAATTCAATAGTTCATTAGGGGGTGTTTCGACTGATTGGCTGACACTCGCCATAGACCCAACAACCAAAGAATTCAAAGGTAAGTTTACCTTAAAAGCCGGTGGATATTACCCACAAATCCAATTATTCAACGATAACAAAGTCTATACCGATACAATTTTAACTTGGAATGTGAAGGTTGGCGAAGTGTTCGCAGTGATAGGGCACTCCCTAGCTGAAGGACAAAGACCTTATACCATTGAAAATTATGATCCAACTTGGTGCGATGTCGTAATTTGGCAATATGATGGAGCTATAAATAATTATTGGGGCCGACTAGCCGAGAAATTAAAAGTCAAATTAAATGTTCCCATAAGAATATACAACACGGGAATTGGGGGATCAAGCTCTGAACAGTGGGGGAAATCAGCCTATGGATTATCTTTCCAAAGCGACATTTTTGACTGGAAAAAACGGTATCCATATTGGTTTTTTGAACAAAGATGTCTTAACGATTTCTCTAAAACAGGACTAAGAGCAATTTTTGTAGAGCATGGTGAAAATGATCATGGAACGGAAGAAAATTTAATCATCAAGTATACTCAAGATTATATTCAGAAATCTAGAGATTTACTTAACGCACCTCAACTAGCTTTTATAGTTTCTAAAAGTAATTTTGGTGGCACAGAAGCTAATATTGCAAAAATAAGAAATGCCCAAAAAAGAATGCTGACTGAAATCAAAAATACAATTGAAGGCCCTGATTTAGAAAGTATTAATGGAACTAAATATCGTTGGGATGGGATACACTTTAATAGTGCCGGATTAGAAGAAGCCGCAATTAGATGGAATAACTCATTGCCAATATCATACTTCTCAACTACATCGCAGTTTAGCCCTAAGTAACTTCACAATTATTTCCCCTGCCCCATAAGTAACGATTCTTGGCTATGAAATCATACATAGCATCCAAAAGACGCGTTGGCAATAAAAAGAAAATACGTAAAGGCTGGAAGTACCAATGAGCCCCAACCATTAATGTAGAAATAGCCTGAGACTTCATGAATAGTTGATCGCCAACAATCAATTTGATGCTATCAACCGACCAATCAGAAGGGGCAAATCGATTTTGAAAATCAGCATATTTAAGGTCATACTGAGTAATTACATGCAATTCACCGACCAAAATACGTCGAAGTAATTTAGTTGACCCCAGGCAAAAACGGCAATCTCCGTCAATAATTACATGCATTTTTTGTTATTTTACTAACTCTACCCAACCCTTCAACTGCTTACTCTTTAACGCTTCATTCTTCACATCAAATATCACATCACAGGTATAAAAATACGTAGAAGCCGCCATGACATTGCCATTTAAATCCCTTCCATTCCAACCAAATCCATTGATATCTCCTGAATATTGATAAACTAATTGGCCATTTCGATCCACTATTTTACAGGTAACTTGTGTAACAAATCGCGGGCATCTCATGGCTTGAAATACATCATTTTTACCATCCCCATTTGGACTAAACAAATTAGGTAAATCGAATGAAGGGCAATTATCTTGGCAAACTATTTCACTCTTAGCCGATTCCTTGCCCAATTGGCTAATGGCAGTAATGTAATAACAACCTATAAACGAGTCCGTTTTTTGATGCAAATATTTTAAATCAGAAACTTCTCCTATTTTCCCAAATGTTGTTCCATCCTTCGAATAATAAATCCGATAGCTCGCAATGCTTTGATCACAAGATCCCGTTAACGTAGGTGTCCAAATAAGCGTATTGGTAAAACTTGCAAACTGGCAATTCAACGAAGCATCCAAACTTTCACAATTTAAAGCGGCCAAGCTCAATTTAGGCGCACATGGATTTACGTCGGATTGTGGCTTTACGCAGACAATTTGTGAAGCATTGATTAGGCCTATTCGAGGCAAACCTTCCCCATAGGTGCCAACGGTCTCTACGTAATAACAATACGTTGAATCCGGTGAAATCACCATGTCAAATTTGCCATCCTGAGTATAAAAATCTATTCCTTGATCCGTAAAAGTATAGGTATTAGGGCCGGCAACCGAAACTTCAGTGATTTGATTAAACTTCCCTGAACCCCGAGGCGTCTCGCGATACACGCGATGCACTTGAAAATCATTCGACCAAGGTACACTCGCTGACCAGGCCAACTTAACAGATTTTACAGCCGCTTGACCCAATAAAAAGACGGAGCTTGCCGGACTAGGCGAATCCAATAATTTGAACTGATTATTTTGAGAGTAATAAAAATCTACTTTATACCGATATGCACTGGCTACCGTATTTAAATTCTTGTCCGCATAAACAGTATCCAATTTGGCCGGCGAAATTTGAGCCGGAATCCCCAAAGAAATTGGAGTGAAATTACTTCCACTTTGGCCATCCGCTCTCTGAACAACATACTGATAAGGACCCGGGTAAAAAACCGTATCTAATTTTAACGGCCTAGTCCATTTGACCAACATCTCTCCTACTTTGGCATCCGTTTTCACCACAGACACATTTGTCATTAATGGAGCCGCAGATGGAATAAGTACGCAGGCTGATTCCGACATGGGACTATAATCGTCAGAGCCTTTGCTGTTAGTAAATATGACCACTAACACATAGGTGTAATTCGCATTCTTCATTAAACCCGCTCCACCATTCGTATCCTCAAACGAAGTCTTTGTAACATCTACTCGGCCAATCTCCGTAAAACCAGTAAGTGACATACCCGTTGAACAAGGTTTATTCACAACAGGATTACAGGCAGCTTGTTTTCGGAAAATGATAATTTTTGCATTAGGTAGCGCACATGCATAAGAATTCCATGTCAATAATGCACTGGCCGTAGATGATTTAATCGTCGCCTTTAAGCCTTTAACAGTAGGCGCTATGACACGTACTTTCCAGATTTTACTGTCGACCAACTTGACACCACCGCCCACATTCACAGGTGGGTTATCCTCCACTTTAAAGAAAATATCATACGTCTCTTTTCGAATATGCTGACAGGCCGTTTGCCATTTAAATACTCCCGTAGCAGGACTTGTCTGTTTGGGTGACGATGAAAAAGTAGCATAAGGTTGTTTAACGGCATAAACAGTGTCCATTGCATATACATTACCAAAGCTGTAAATCGTTACGGGATCCAATCGGCCCGATTTAGATAAAACATCGCTAGCCAAAATCGTTTCACTTAAAAAAGTACCCGCTTGAACGCAAACATCAGGTGGCACCGTAATTTTAGGGGCCTTATTGTCCACGTCTTTAACTTCAATCTGCATATCCCTGACTGTTTCAGAAATTTTAACGCCATTCCTCCATTCTTCAATAATGAAAGCACAGTTGTACAAACCCACCTCTTGAGGAGCATTCCAAATCAAATCTCCATTCAATGAGTTGATCGTAAATGAGGAAGGCACAGCAGCCACTTCATTGGGTTGACGAAAATTCGGTGCCACCAATCCCCTACTTGTCGAGGAACATGTTTCATAATCCCCACTCTTTGAAACGGATAACCGGTAAGCCAAACTATCTCCTTCCGCATCCACGGCATTGGGATTATGAATGAAGGGCTGGCCAATCACAGCGGTCAAATCAACCGCCGGATTTAATAGCAAGGGGGTTGAGTTTTGCCCTAAACCAGAATTAATCGAAAATGTGGTTTCGACATAAAAAGGAACTTCCACCGAACGCGTTATATTTCTTACCCCATCGTTCCGATTTGGTATTGCAACTGAAACCCGATAAAAAAGTGCGGGAGCAGGATATGTGTACTCAATCTTGTAGATATTTTTCATAGTCCCATTGCCGATATCTACTGGGCTACCACAACATCTTTTTGCTTTAAAAATAGCCGTACCATCTCCAAAACAAAAATTAACATCTCCCTGATCCTGATTAGCCCGGTTATTTTCGGTGTAGGTAGTCAATGTAAATTCATATGTCAATGTTTTATCCGAAATACGTTTAACCGTAATTTCACCACCTTTTAAATGCGTAGCATAACTGGCAAAACAACCTAGAAAAAAAACTAAAAAGGAATAAGCAATTTTTCTTACCGACATAAAACCTATTTGTGAATAGGAAAGTTAATAAGGCAAATCCAATTATTTAAAAAAAATGGATTTTTTAATCGATTAATTTGAAGAACCCGCGTTTGAATCGTATTTTTGATAGCTAAATTTCATTCGCTTAGTAAAAAAAATAAAACGCTTGAGTAATTTTAATTTTAACAAATACATTTATTTATGGCTTGGTTAACAAAATCTCTTAATTCATCTCTCGGGAAAAAGCTCCTGATGGCCACCACAGGCCTATTTTTAATCAGCTTCCTCATCGTGCATTGTGGACTAAATGCCACCATCTTTCTAAATGATGGCGGAGCGGCCTTCAACGAAGGCGCTGAATTCATGGGAACCAATCCCATTATTAGAACTATGGAAATTGTGTTATTTGCAGGATTGTT
>JBIKRO010000141.1:0-3663 GCA_044349095.1 Aquirufa sp.
GGCTTGACAATAAAAAGAAACGACCTGTCGCTTACGCGGTTGTTGACGGAGCGGCTAACAGTAAATGGTATTCAAGATCTATGGGTTTATTGGGCACGCTATTATTGCTCTTTTTAATTATCCATTTGAAACATTTTTGGTATTTTTCTCGTCTTACGAATGATTTGACGGAAGCGCATACCCTATATAATGAAATGCAAATCGTATTTGAAAGTCCAATTGTGGTCATTATCTATGTTTTAGGTTGCATCTCTTTGGGTTATCACTTGTTGCATGGATTCCAAAGTGCATTTCAATCTCTAGGATGGAATCATCCTAAATATGCCCCTACCATAAAAAGTATTGGAGCTATTTATGCAGTCGTTATTTCTGCCACATTTGCTTCCATGCCCATTGCATTTTATTTTCATTTGATTCATTAATATCAGCCGATAAGAAATTATGACAAAAATAGACGCCAAAATCCCTGATGGAAATTTAGCCGAGAAATGGACCAAGTTCAAATCGAGTGTTCCGTTGGTCAACCCGTCCAACAAACGTAGCTTGGAAATCATTGTAGTAGGTTCCGGACTTGCAGGTGCATCAGCTGCTGCTTCTTTAGCTGAATTAGGATATAAAGTAAAAGTATTTTGCTTTCAAGATTCTCCTCGACGAGCACACTCAATCGCCGCACAAGGAGGTATCAATGCAGCCAAAAACTATCAAAACGACGGAGATTCCGTTTACCGACTATTTTACGACACCATCAAAGGGGGAGATTATAGAGCTCGTGAAGCCAATGTACATCGCTTAGCTGAGGTATCCGGAAGTATCATTGACCAATGTGTCGCTCAAGGTGTTCCTTTTGCCCGTGAATACGGTGGATTACTTTCAAACCGTTCTTTTGGTGGTACCCAAGTTCAAAGAACATTTTACGCGGCGGGTCAGACGGGCCAACAATTATTATTGGGCGCTTATTCAGCTTTGCAACGCCAAGTAGGCATGGGTAACGTGGAGTTATTCACTCGACATGAAATGCTTGATGTCGTGACCATCGACGGTAAAGCGCGTGGCATTATCGCCCGTGATTCTGTCAGCGGAGCATTAGAAAGACATTTTGGACATGCCGTTTTACTTTGTACCGGTGGATATGGCAACGTGTTTTATTTGTCGACCAATGCCATGGGGTCTAACGTGACCGCGGCGTGGAAAGCACATAAAAAAGGAGCATTCTTTGCGAATCCTTGCTATACACAAATTCACCCTACTTGTATTCCAGTTTCTGGAGATCATCAGTCGAAATTGACCTTAATGTCAGAATCATTGCGTAATGATGGCCGTATTTGGGTTCCCAAAAAAGAAAACGATACTCGCAAGGCCAATGAAATACCGGAGGATGAAAGAGATTATTACTTAGAACGTCGATATCCTGCGTTCGGTAACCTAGTACCCCGTGACATTGCGTCTCGTGCCGCGAAGGAACGTTGCGATGCAGGTTTTGGAGTAGGTTCGTCTAAAATGGCTGTTTACTTAGATTATGCAGCAGCCATTATCCGATATGGCAAAGGAGAAGCTAATAAAAACAATATGCATAGCCCAACGGACGAAGAAATTCAATCCATGGGAAAAGCGGTTGTAAAAGAAAAATATGGCAACCTTTTTGATATGTACAAGCAGATCACTGGGGAAGATCCATATGAAGTTCCGATGCGAATTTATCCTGCGGTTCATTATACTATGGGTGGACTTTGGGTCGATTATAATTTAATGACAACGGTTCCAGGTTTATACGCCTTAGGTGAAGCTAATTTCTCAGATCATGGCGCTAACCGTTTAGGAGCTTCGGCATTAATGCAAGGTCTAGCAGATGGTTATTTCGTAATTCCATATACGATCGGTGCTTATTTAGCTGCTGAGATTCGTACCCCGTCTATGTCGACGGATTCTGAAGATTTTGTAAACGCTGAAAAAGCTGTTCGTGATCGTTTAGAGACCTTGATGAACATCAAAGGTTCAAAGCCTGTGGATTATTTCCACAAGCGTTTAGGTAAAATTATGTGGGATGAATGTGGAATGGCCAGAAGTGAGAAGGGCTTAAAAGCGTCCATTAAAGAAATCCAAGCGCTTCAAAAAGAGTTTTGGTCTGATGTTAAAATCCCTGGTGAAATAGATAATTTAAATCCTGAATTAGAAAAAGCAGGCCGCGTGGCTGACTTCTTAGAACTAGGAGAATTAATGTGCATTGACGCCTTAGACAGGAATGAAAGTTGCGGTGGCCACTTCCGATTAGAATACCAAACGGAAGATGGAGAAGCTTTACGTGATGACGAAAAATACGCCTACGTAGCCGCTTGGGAATACGAAAAACAATCAAGTTTCAAACTTCACAAAGAAGAATTGAAATACGAAAATATCAAAATTGCTCAAAGATCTTATAAATAAATCGATACAATGGAAGGACATTTAAACCTGACACTCAAAATTTGGAGACAAAAAAATACCCAAACCGCTGGTAAATTCGAAACCTACCAGGTGAGTGGTATTTCAACCGATATGTCATTTTTGGAAATGATTGACGTGTTAAACAACCGTTTGATCGAAGAAGGAGATGATCCGGTGGCTTTTGATCATGATTGCCGCGAAGGCATTTGTGGGATGTGCTCCATGTACATCAATGGTCGGCCACACGGCCCTAATCGAGGAGTGACCACATGTCAGTTGCACATGCGTTCATTTAAAGACGGAGAAACGATCACCGTGGAGCCTTGGAGAGCGAGTGCTTTTCCAGTGATTAAGGATTTAGTCGTTAACAGATCTGCATTTGATCGAATCATTGCCGCTGGTGGTTTTATCTCGGTCAATACCGGAAATGCACAAGATGCAAACAACCTACCGATCAATAAAGACAATGCAGATGATGCCTTTGCTGCAGCAGCTTGTATCGGTTGTGGCGCTTGCGTCGCAGCCTGCAAAAATGCCTCTGCGATGTTATTTACATCTGCTAAAATATCCCAATTAGCTTTACTGCCTCAGGGTCAAATAGAGGCGGCCACACGTGCGCAAGCCATGGTCGCTCAGATGGATGAAGAGGGTTTTGGCGCATGCTCAAATACAGGTGCATGTGAAGCAGAATGTCCAAAAGGCATTTCAATAGAAAATATAGCTCGAATGAACCGCGAATATTTCTCGGCAACTTTCAGCTCAAAATAAATTTCACTTAATGGCCCCTGAAAGATATTTCAGGGGCTTTTTACGCCCTTGTTTTTAGAACCCAATCACTCAAAATCGACTCAAAAAGCTAGCTCATCCGGCTGGATTGAGGTGATCTGTGGCTCCATGTTTTCAGGTAAAACCGAAGAACTGATTCGAAGACTTAAACGGGCTAAAATAGCCCAATTACAAGTTGAAATTTTCAAACCTGCTTCAGATACCCGTTATCATGATGAAGATATTGTTTCCCACAATCAAAATACCATTCGGTCTACCCCCGTACATAGTGCGGTGGAGATTCTATTGCTAGCTGGAGATTGCGATGTGATTGGTTTGGATGAAGCACAATTTTTCGACCAAAGTATTGTGGATGTTTGCAATTCTTTGGCCAACCAAGGAAAAAGAGTTATCGTAGCCGGTTTAGATATGGATTTTAAAGGCCTACCCTTTGGCCCCATGCCTAATTTAATGGCT
>JBIKRO010000022.1:0-33648 GCA_044349095.1 Aquirufa sp.
CTGAGAACCAATAAAATAACTGAAAAAGGCCTGGCATCGTATACCAACAAACGGCTTGGCTGACCAAGGAAAGTATCCAGAGATTCGGGTTTTTGTGCGAAAAATGGAAAACATTTTTGAAAAAATAATAGCCATTAGCAAAGCCAATCACAATTAAGGCGATTGTTCCCCATTTAAAATGCTCAAAAGATGTGCTAAAAACTAAGGGATTAAAATGAAGGAGAAGGTCGGCAAAATAGCGTCCGCTCCAGCCCGAATAATAATGAAAGGCGCCAAGAAATATTCCATATTCCCTGCCCATCCAGCCAAAGCAAAAGTCATCAGTGATGCTGGGTTGATTGTAAAAAGATAAAGAAATTAGTAGAAATGCCATAAATCCCCATGCCAATAAACTAAGAAATAAAGGGATTTTTGAGAACATAGTTTTAGCTTTCAGCTTATTAAAAAATGACTCTATTTTTACGAAGGTACTGGGTGAAGAATAAGTATGCAATGTATAAAAATCGATTTTTGGCTCGTTTTATTTCGCTAGAAATATTTCTTTTTCTAGCCTCAGCTATGCGGCAATTAACCTGAGTTTCGATCCATTTAGCTGAGGAGTTTAGTAATTTCCCCGTATGGTCTAACGAATAATTCATGTACCTGGCATCTAATTTTAGCGATTGAAGCAACGGGGTTTTGACTAGTTTAAATGCACAAGAAAAATCTTGAAGTTGGGAATTAAAGATTGAGTTACAAAGTTTGTTGGAAACCTTTTGCCCAAAGCGATTAAACTCATTGTCATATTTGCGATTCCGGTGCGTAAAAACAATATCAGCCTCTTGATTGCCTAATGCTGAAAGCATTTGATTCACGTTATCGATAGGGAATTGCCCATCCGAATCGGTGATTAATGTCCAGTCAAATTTGGCCTGATCAATGGCTTTTTGGAATGAAAACCCGGGCCCTTCATTGACCTCATTCCGTAAAATGGTCACCCGATGGTTTCCGATGAAGGCGTCGCGTAAAGATTCATATTGTTGAAAATCACTATGATCATCACAAATGATTACTTCCCCTTCGGATATATCAGAATGCTGATCGAAAAACGTTAGCCATTCGTTTGCCAACTGGATTATTCCGGGGCATTCGTTAAAGGCTGCGGTGACGATGCTGATGGATTTCATTCTTCGATTAATTGGCGTATTCCTTGTTCAAGAGATATTTCAGGGTTCCAATCTAAGTATTTTTGTGCTTTTGATATATCGGCTAACGTTTCTTCCGCGTCCCCTGATCTCCTTTCGGTATGGTAATTTTCAATAGGGAAGAAATTAGCTAGTTCTTTAATGGAGTAATTAACGCCCGAGCCGATGTTAAAAATTTCACCCACGGTTGCGGAATTCATCGCGGCAACATTCGCTTTGACGATATCCAAGACGTGAATAAAATCACGTCTTTGCTCGCCCGATCCATGAATTTCAAGTCTTTCTCCTTTTTTAAATCGATCGATAAAAATCCCAAGAACCAACGCGTACGCCCCGGTGGCTGGTTGGCCTGGACCATACACATTAAAGTATCTCAAAATATTACATTCAAGTCCAAAATTTCGATAAAACTGCTGCACATACAATTCGCCCACATGCTTAGTAAGTCCATAAAAATTCAAGAAATCTCCTGGATCTCCTTCTTTTTGAACCCCTATTTTATTGCCATAAAAGGTTGACGATCCAGAATATACGACACGCTTAACCCCATTTTTTTTACACGCTTGAAGTATATTTAAAGTCCCTAAAGCATTGCTTTCATGACATTGTTCGGGCATATCAAAAGATGGCCCACTTCTGGAAAAGGCCGCCATGTGAAACACACCATCGATATTTTTAGTTACCTCTAGGCACAAATTGCTGTCTTCAATTTTACCAATAATCAATTTTGCTTTTGGGTGAATTTTGGTGGGATCACCAAAAGACATATCATCTAAAATACTTACCTGATGACCTAAAGAAATCAAGTAATTAGACAAGTGAGTCCCAATAAATCCAGCGCCGCCGGTAACTAAATAATGCATCATATATGGTTAATCGACAAATTTACAATTTATCCCTAGATCCTTAACGGATTTGCTCTTTTTGGCTTAAAAATAAATTAGCTTCATTAAGTTCCTCTGGTGTATTGATACCAATGGACTTATAATAAGGCTGATCTAGGCGCCAAAAAATCTCGGTTTTCTGCTGAATGGTTTCAAAAAATTTAACAAAATTTCGTTCCCCAGTAACTTTCCCAATGGGCGCATTGATTTTATATAATGGCCATGCAGCGTCAATAGACCCACGGGTAAAGGCAAAAATCCCCATATCTTTAAATCCAAATGCATCACATTTTTCGCCTTCTCTACTTTCCCAAACGGCTAATGGGGAGCCTAATTTAAACTGAACATAGGGCGAAGAAACCCAAACAAGAGGAACTGAAACTTCGAATTTATTTAGGTCTGAAAATAAGGTTTGATGTAATTCAGCATCACAAAACGGTTGGTCTCCCCATTGCACAATTACTTGAAAATTTTCCTGGCGAAGTAAGAGAGATTCAAATAATTGATTCATTGCATCAAACATTCCTGTAGCAGATTCTTGTACCCAAACATGTACATTTTTGGGTGCGGAAGAGGCGATATGAAGGTCGAAATACTCCTTGCCCGCGGGACTTAAGAGTAAAATCATTTCGTCCACGTGTGAGGTTCCCTGCTCCACAATCAAGTCAAAAATAGATTTGGACTGATAAATTGCCGTAAAGATTTTAGGTAAATCGCTATGGAGGCGACTTCCTTTGCCGGCGGCTGGAATTACGATGACTTTTTTCATCCTTGAGCAATTAAATATTTTAAATATTCATTTATTTCAGGAAAGTATAAATCTGATTTTTTGGCAATTAGGGGGTTATGAACTCCAACGGCTAATATACCTGCATTTTTGAGACTTTCTATGCCTTGAATTGAGTCTTCGATTCCATGCATTAAGCCTGAAATATTGAATTTTGAAATGCAGGTTAAAAAAGGTTCTGGATCTGGTTTGGATTTTGTGTAATCGTTGGCGGCAATGATCCCGTCAAAAAAACCAGAAATCTGATGCATGTTAAGCAATAGGTCGATGGAGAGCCTACTTCCTCCCGTCACAATAAATACGCGATTTCCTACACTTTTCAACTGTCGAATTAGGTCAAAATCAACCAAGGCTTTTATAGCATTTAGGTCGGCCTGATAGGTTTGCGATTTATATGAAGCCAGTTTTTTTACCATGGCCTCATCGTCCGCATAATTAGCAAAAACGTCTTTGGTTTTGATTCCTTTTAATGATTCATAAGAAGGGCATTCGCCTAAGCTAAAAGTCGTAAAAGTCTTTTGAAAAGCTAATTCGTGAGCTGAATCAGTGTCAAAAAGAGTTCCATCAAAATCAAAAAGTAGATTATACATAGAGCCCAAGCAAGTTGACGATTACATTTTTTATTTTGGTTAAGATTTTAACTTTTTTAAATGTGCGGTAACTGATAGGCAAGGAAACAAATTCGAAATTCTTTTTTCTATTTATTTTTTTCAAGAAATAGGATAGGCTTTTGTAGGGGATGTCATGCTTTGATTTGATCAAATAAATGCCACTGAGTGGATCGGGCATAATCCTCCAAAATCGAATAAAATAAACAATACTAACCCAATACGAAGTAATTAGGGCGAATAAATAGATTAAATTAGACTCGACAATCGAGTGTTTAAATGAGTTGATTAGTTGGCGCCTCGACTCAAACCTAGAACCTATCACGGCATCTAATTGGTTTAATTGCATGATTCGAATCCATGCGTCAATTTCATAAAGTGACACTTTCCCCGATGCGTCTAAATGCAGCGTATAGGACGAAGCCTCTTTTTCCCCTTTTTGGTAGAATTTTATTATCCTTGTTGGGTCGCTATTAAGGCTTTCCATCTCATTGTGGTAATAGTCCTTAATAAACTCCTCGGTATTTTTGGCAAAAGAGATGAGCACAGGAACTTCCCCAGACTTGATATCCAGTGAACGATTGATCCATGTCCATAATTTTTGCCCGTCATGTTGTCCTGAAGGATCTGCTACATTGGCAATGGTCAAGTTGGGAAGTGAATAATTAGGTTTAATGGCTGAATTTGTATCTACGATAATGGAGTCAAAAAAATCACAATTTGATTGATCTAGTTCTTTTAGGATTTTTAATGCAAACTCGTCAAATTGAATATTTCTAATGTCGTTGTCATAATTATTATTGACAATTAGAACTTTTTGGGCTTGAGATTTCAGAATTGCATTTTTGCAAATTCGATACGAAGGTAGGAGGGATGAAAACTGAGTCCCTGAACCAAAAATAATCAAATCGGCTTCTTTCAGCGCTTTAAGGGCCTCTTTAGAAACGGATGGTATTTTTGAAATTCGCTCTATTTCTTCTTTGATATAATTACCTTGTTTATCGAGCGCATTTAGCTCATCTAAAGGCAATAAATAGAATTCTGAAAGGGGCTTGTTGCCATCATAGTTGACAATGTCCGCTTCATTCGCTAAAAAATTACCGTCCCCGTCAAAGGCCACTAATTTGGAATCATCGGCCGCAGATATGTTTATAATTTTTGCAGTTAATTCAAATTGAGTAGTTAATATATACAATGCAAGATTGAAATCATTTGTTTCTGCATAAATACCGCCTATAATGATATTTCCCACACTAAAACCATTCAAAATGGAAAAATTATGGGTGAAATTTAAAAGCTTTTGAGACCCAAACTCAAAGTATCGAGTAATGAAATTTTCCGAACGGCGGTCTAACGCATAATGTTCTTGAATTAGATTTTTAATCAATTCATCTGGGTCATGAAGAAGGACTCTTGTTTCTTCCTCACTTAGTCGATGTTCGAAAAGCTTTTTAAGATTGCGATTATAATCGGTGAAGTCGTCTAAAATATAGGTGAAATTCTTACGGTAATCTGAGGGCCCAAGCATCCCTTGGTTCGCACTCCGAATAACTCCCGTAGATAACCCGTCGTCATATCCATTGATCAAAAGGCTTAAATTCACATAAGATAAACCTTTTAAATGTTTAATTAAATTAGCATTTCCATTACCTCCTGTAAAAACAACGACGTTCATAATAAACTTGATAAGTTTCAAAGTTAATGGATTTTACTGAAATGAGATTTGATAAAAATATATTTTGGATGACTATTATAAAATAATTTAGTGATTTGGTGTAAATTGCAGGATCTTTTTAGCAAAGCCTTATTACCTGAAATGCAAAAAATTATATCACTTTTATTTTTTAGTTTATTCTTATCAGGTTACACTTTAGCGCAAACTTTTGGAACATTTGTTTTCAATAAATTGCCGCAAGATTTTCAATTGTATCCAAGGGAGTCGACCAACTTAGCCGATATTATGGTAGAAGGGGTGGCAAAATCTTCAGAATTTACCGCCGTTTCCATTCGGGTATTACGAAATAGTACCAGCAATAAATACCAAAAAGTAGCCTTAACATTTAGTGGTTCTTCGGCTAAATTTTCAACTAAATTTCAAATACCCGCAGAATTAGCGGAGTATGATTTTGAGGTATATGGCTTCAAAGGGAAAGATTCTAGCTTAATTGTTAAAAGAAAAAATGTGGTTGCAGGGGATGTATTTTATGTCACGGGGCAATCGAATGCATGGATTGGACCCATAGATGATTTAGTTTATCAGGGCGAGTGGGTTAGGTCATTTGGGTTAGTACAAGGAAACGATAATTATGGGCCATATAATTTAGCAGATACATTATGGTCATTACCAGTAGGAAGAGCACGCATTGGTCCCTGGGCAGCTGAAATTGGCCGCCTTCTATATGAATCCGAAAAAATTCCAATTTCTATTATAAGCTCCGCATCAGGTGGATCAGATATCGATTGGCATTCAATTTTAGACGGAAATCTTTCAACTCCTGATGGTGGAAACATTATGTATTATAAAGCTGTAAAATCTGGCACACTTAAATACGCAAAAGGATTAATATTTAGACAAGGAGAATCAGAAGCATCATCATCCGTTGGAACAAAGTATGAGTGGGGTGCCAAATTTGAATCGTTAAAACAAAAATATAAAAAATATTTTCCTTCATTTCAATATGTATTTGCAGCACAAAATAATATCTATGAATTTGGATATCCAGATGCTGCTTTATTAAGAGAAGACATAAGAAAACAACAACAAAGCGATCCTTATGTTAGAACCTTCGCTACAGCAGGACTCCCCGGGTTTGATCGTTTACATTATAATAATTATGGATATAGATATTCTGCATTTGAGCTATTTAGAATCATATCGAAAGATATTTATAAACGAAATTTTACAAATGAAGTTTATAGCCCAAGTATTCAGAGAGTATATTTTCTTTCTCAAAAAGAACATAACAAGTTAGTTTTGGAATTTGATGAAGGACAAAATATCGTTATGCCAAAGGATACTACCGTTTTTGATACTAACGGTAACTCTCACACACTAAAAATTTTCGATCAATTTTTCTGGAATCCAACAAATTCAGCAAGTTTGGGCGAGTATATTTTGAAAATTGAAACATTAAATAAAAATAAACTTTTGATTACTTTTAAAAGTAATTTTGAAGGTTTTATTGGTTATATGCCAGACTATCATAGAGGTTTTGTAACGGCTAAAAGTGAATATCCTTTTCCTGGTCCATTCATTAAAAATTCATTGGGTATGCGAGCTTTAGGATTTTCATATTTCCCCGTTGAAAATGAAAAAACTATTAGCATATTTAATTTCTATCCAAATCCAACAAAAGATAAAATTAAAATTGATTGGCCAACATTTACAAGTGGCAAATTGACTATTTATGATATGAGTGGCCATATTTACTATAGTGAAGATATTTTAGGGGAACGGACTAGATTTATAGACGTATCTCAATTTCCCAATGCAAACTATTTTATAACTTTTACCAATATAGAAGGTACTTATTCATCAAAACGCCTAGTTATACTTCATTAATTTCCTCGACATTATCAATATAGTAGCAATGCGGATGATTTTGCATCCCTATTTTAGGATAATATGCCTCCGCTGCGGGCGCGGCCAACAAAATCAATTTCGCTTTTGGGATATTTAATTTCAAGATTTTAATTAATTCCTTTCCAATCCCCTGGTGTTGATATTTTTCATCGACCGCCAAATCCGCTAGATAAGTTGTATACACAAAATCAGTCATCGCGCGCGCCAGTCCTACCAATTGACCATTTTCATAAGCGCCAATGTAATAATTCGCATGCGCCAACATGCTCTCCATCGCCTCTAAATCCGCCAACGGCCTTCTCAATCCCAACGTAGATTTATGTAAAATATCAATCAAATCGTGAACGGAAATAGTAGGGTTAACCTGATAATTAATCGACATGGAATAAAATTTAAAATGTTTTGCCTTATTTTTCAGGCTAATTTAAAAATCTTCTCCCAGGGTTAGTAAAGAAATTACACTTTGTTAACAAATCTTTTTTTTCTCTTTGTTACCTTGCAGCTTAAACACATTAAAATGAAATTATCTACCTCTATTAAAATACTCGTTTGCCTATTCGTACCATTTTTAGGAATGAGTCAATCGAAATCGCTCGCGGGCCAATTAGCCTCCAAAAGAGTCACTTTGCCAAACAGTTGGAAACTTTCCCCCTACGGAAAATCAGTCTCTTTAGGTGATCTACCTCTTAACTTGGTCGTGTCGCCCAACAAATCCTACATGGTAGCAACCAATAATGGACAGAGCGTTCAGAGTCTCCAATTATTCAATGTGAAAAAAGGTGAAATCGTCGACAGCAAGGTCATTCCAAAATCATGGTACGGACTTAAAATAGCTGCCGATAACAAAACGATATATGCATCCGGGGGAAATGATAATGTCATTTTACATTTTGAAATCGTAGAAGATAAACTAGTCGACAAAGGAAACATCGCGCTTAGCAATATTCCAAAAGACAATATCTCACCCGCAGGGTTAGATTTAGATGACGCAACGGGAATACTATATGTCGTTACGAAGGAAAACAATAAACTTTATTTAGTCGATACGCGCCAACAAAAAGTCGTGGAGTCTTTCGCCTTGCCTGCTGAGGGATATACTTGTTTGCTCGATAAATCAAAAGGGGTGCTCTATATTTCTGTTTGGGGTGGACGCCAAATATTACCTTTTGACACGCAGTCAAAAAAATTCTTAAAAGCAATCCAAGTAGGTGATCATCCGAACGAAATGGTTTTGACAAAAAACGGAAAAACTCTTTTTGTCGCCAACGCAAATGACAACTCTGTTTCGGTTATTGACCTAGAGAAAGGAAAAGAAATCGAAGTTTTAAATGCCGCCTTATTTCCAAATTCATTAGAAGGCTCATCAACCAACGGCATCGCTCTATCCGAAGATGAGGAAAAATTATACATCGCAAATGCAGACAACAATTGCTTAGCGGTTTTTGAAGTAGAAGATTTAGGCAAATCAAAATCACTGGGATTCATTCCGGTGGGTTGGTACCCGACCCAAGTTAAAGTTGTCAATGGCACTGTTTACGTGGCCAATGGAAAAGGTTTTTCTTCTTTTGCCAATCCCAAAGGACCTAACCCAGTCGTCAAAACACAAACGGTTACCTATCAAAAATCGGATAACAATAGGGCCGTACGAAATGAATACATCGGAGGATTAATGAAAGGGACCATGTCCATTTTTAAAGAGCCTTCAGCCGCCGACATGGCCATATTATCAAAAGCTGTTTACCAAAATACCCCTTACACCAAAGCCGGTGAGCTAAATGCAAAAGGCGAAAAAGGGAATCCAATTCCCATGAAAGTAGGTGACAAGTCGCCTATCAAATATGTCTTTTATATTCTAAAAGAAAACAGGACTTATGATCAGGTTTTAGCAGATGTAAAGGGTGGAAATGGAGATACGACATTGTTGCTGTTTGGCGAAAAATACACGCCTAACCAACATAAACTTGTCAAGGATTTTGTTCTTTTAGATAATTTTTATGTGGATGGGGAAGTAAGTTCTGATGGGCACAATTGGTCCACATCAGCACATGCCACAGATTATTTAGAAAAAACATGGCCGACTTCCTATGGTGGCCGAGGAGGAAATTACGATGGTGAGGGTAACCGAGAAATCGCCAATCCTAAAAATGGTTTTATCTGGGATTATTGCAAAAGAGCCGGAGTTAGCTACCGGACTTATGGTGAATTTGCAGATGATTTCAAACCCAATATTCCTTCATTGGCCGGACATTTTTGCACGTATTTTCCTTCGTTTGACCAAAATATTATGGACACGCTTAGGTTTAACCGTTGGCGCAAAGATTTCGATTCATTATTAGTAAAAGGGCAAGTGCCGCACTTTAATTCATTGCGTTTCCCAAATGACCATACCGAAGGACAAAAAATTGGCGCAAAAACCCCATATGCTTATATAGCCGACAATGATTATGCCATTGGATTGTTTGTAGAGCACTTATCCAAATCTCCTATTTGGAAAGAAACAGCCATATTTATTGTCGAAGATGACGCCCAAAATGGTTCCGATCACGTAGATGCTCACCGGACAACAGCCTATGTAGCGGGTGGATTTGTGAAAAGGGGATTTGTGGACCATACGCCATACTCCACTTCGTCGATGTTGCGAACAATGGAATTAATTTTAGGCCTGCCTCCGATGAGTCAATATGACGCATCGGCCACACCGATGTTTAGAAGTTTTACATCAAAAGCCGACCTCTCTGTATTCAAACATATTTTACCTAATGTAGATTTGTTCGAAAAAAATACAAAGGAAAATGCGAGCTCTCGCTTGAGTGAAAAATTTGATTTTTCTAAAGAAGATTCCGCACCCGATTTGGAGTTAAACCAAGTTATTTGGAAAGCTGTTAGGGGAGAAGATTCCGAAATGCCAGCACCAAGAAGGGCTGCCTTGTTGAATACTACCGAGGGAGATGAAGATTAAGAATTTTTTGCCATTTTCATTTTTTATGTATGTCCTAAGCTTTACTAACTTTTCAAAAGTTAGTAAAGCTAAAGGACATAAAAAATGGCTTCTATTGCTTTTATCAGTTAATTGGATTACCCCATTTGTGAGTTTTGGACAGAATAATCATCCGGACACACTGGCAAATGTGGTTGTAAGTGCGAGCCGACAGCAAATTTCTAATTTAAAAACTCCCTATTCCGTAAGTGTCTTCCAACAAAAAGATATCGAGAAATTGGCATCACGCGCCACTCCCGATATGCTTTCAAATATTCCAGGAGTCTTCATTCAAAAAACGAATTTGGGTGGTGGTTCCGCATTTGTCAGGGGTTTAACGGGGAATCAAACCCTGCTCATTATCGACGGAATTAGGTTCAATAATTCAACCTTTCGCTATGGTCCGAACCAATACCTTAACACGATAGACCCCTCCATAATCTCCAAAGTAGAATTATTAAAAGGAAGCGGATCTGTGCAATACGGATCCGATGCATTAACGGGTGTCGTGAATTTCTTCACGCTTCAGCCTGAATTTACGGCTCAAAAAACCTTTGGCGGACAGTTGTCGGCGCGCGTAGCCACCCAAGGAATGGAGCTGAGTGAGCAATTAAAAATGACTTATAGTTCCGAAAATACCGGCATCGTTTTTGTGGGGGCCAATAAGCAATTTGGCGATGTTGTACGAGGAGGTGGATTAGGTTTGCAGCGGCCTACTGGCTATAATGAATGGGACTATTTTGGTAAAATTCGCCAGCAATTATCAAAAGCATGGGTATTAGAAGGTTTGATTCAAACGACCCAACAAACCCAAGTGCCTGTTTTTCACAAAATCCAATTGGAAAATTTCAAAATCAACGAAATGGATTTACAGAAATACCAAAGAGGCTATTTAAAGGCTATTGGCCAATATGAAAATCCTATCTTTAAAAAAATCGAGTTTTCTGTATCCCAACAAACTAGCATCGAACAAAGAAAACTTCAGAAAAATACCTCAACGACACTTCGTGCTGAAAGAGACGAGATCAGAACCATGGGAATTTTGGCCGACGTACAAAGTCAATTTTCTCCCTCTTGGTCCGCACATAGCGGCATCGATTATTTCAATGACCGGATAAACAGCACACGTGAAGATATTAATTTGACCAATAATTCGACCAAAGCATTAAGAGGACTTTATCCCAATGATGCAGGTTACCAATATCAATCCATCTATTCCATCCATCACTTAGACTTAGATGCATGGCAAGTGGAAACCGGATTGCGGTTTCACCAAAATTTGGCTAGCCTGCCCGACACGACCCTAGGCTTAACGAAGGTAAAATCAAGTGCGCTCGTATATTCATTCGGTTTAGCACGGGCGATAAGCCAAGGAATTTCCATCTATGCCAATACAAGTTCGGGGTTTAGGGCGCCCAACATGGACGATTTAGGTAGCCTAGGTATTGTAGATTTTCGATATGAGCTACCTGCTTTTGACCTAAAACCTGAGTATTCACAAAACTATGAGCTTGGAATTAAAATTTCAAAAGCTAAGTTTTTTCAGGAATTAACCCTTTTTCAAACTGAATTGGAAAATTTAATCACCCGAATAAAAACGAGTCAATTCATTCAGAGTTATCCCGTATACCAAAAGCGAAATGTGGATAAAGCATTTTTACGAGGGGGAGAATGGAGCGGACGTTATGAATTTTCAAATTCCATTTCCGCAAAAGCCAACATTTCCTATGTCTATGGCCAAAGCGTCACATTGAATGAACCTATGCGGCGGATTCCTCCTTTGCATGGTGGCTTCAGCCTAAGCTATGCTAGAAAAAATTTATTTTTAAATTCTGAACTTTTATTTGCCGCCGCACAAGACCGATTAAGTGCCGGAGATAAAGCAGATAATCGAATGAATCCCTTAGGAACGCCGGGTTGGGCGATCATTAATTTGCAGGCCAACTACCTTTTTAATTCACACTTCAGTATTTCTATACAAGCCCAAAATATAGGCGATGTCGACTACCGCATGCATGGATCTGGAATTAATGGGGTAGGAAGAAGTTTATGGGGCCAAATTCATTTGAAGTTTTAATTCTATGTCCTAAGCTTTAAAACTTTTCGAAAAGTTTAAAAGCTAAAGGACTTAACAAATCTCGCATATTGCTATTATAAGTATCCAGATTTTTTGAGAATTCAAGGAAGGGTCATCGACTAGCCAATAATTCTTACATTTGTAAAATTTAATAGTCACATTTGAAAAAAAGTATTATGAACAATACGGCAAAAAAAATGTTAGTTACACATGAAAAAATTACATCTTAATTTCATTTTTTTCCTTTTATTTTCTTCCATGAATATTGGTTGGGCTCAGACCAACGGCAGAATTTCGGGAAAGGTTGTAGATAAATTAACTCAGAAGCCCATCGAGGGGGTCAATATAAATTTAGAGTTGACCAATAAAGTAGGACAGACCGATAGCCTAGGAAAATTCAGAATCACAGGTATTCCCTTAAAATCCTATAACCTTGTTCTGTCCATGGTCGGGTATAAAAAGCAAACGCTTTTTAATGTCATTGTCAATGCAGGGAATGAAAGTTTTTTCAATATAGAATTAGAACCTGCCAACAATGAACTCAACGAAGTCATTGTCACTCAAAACCGAAAAACAGCTAAAGTAGCCACACTTGAATCTCCTTTAAGTGTTCAAAGGTTAACAACTGAAGAAATAAAAAGCAACCCAGGAGGAAATTTTGATATAAGCAAAGCAATACAATCACTCCCGGGTGTAGGTGGTGGTGCACAAGGTGGCGGTTTCAGAAATGATATCATTATTCGCGGTGGAGGCCCAAATGAGAACGTTTATTACTTAGATGGGATCGAAATCCCCGTACTAAATCACTTCCAAACTCAAGGTTCCAGCGGCGGACCTCAAGGAATGTTAAATGTTTCCTTTATTGAAGATGTGAAACTGAGCTCGTCGGCATTTGACGCTCGATATGACAATGCCTTAAGTTCTGTTTTTCAGTTTCGCCAAAGAACCGGGAATCCCAATAAATTTCAAGGAAATGTTCGTTTAAGTGCCACAGAGTTTGCATTAACCTCGGAAGGACCCTTGTCCAAAAGTGGGAAAACAACTTTTTTGGCATCTGCGAGAAGGTCTTATTTACAGTTTCTTTTTCAGGCATTGGATATTCCCATAAGACCTAATTTCTGGGATTTTCAAACTAAGATTACGCATCAAATTGACAATAAAACCTCCATTTCATTTATGGCTTTGGGGGCAATTGACGAATTCAGTTTTTCTGCCATCAAAGAAGAGACTCCTGAAAAACTGTACATCTATAATTCGAATCCACTCATCAACCAGTGGAATTACACGACTGGAATTACCCTTAAACGACTAACAGAAAATGGCTATTTTAATTTGGCCATCAGTCGAAATACATTTGATAATGACATCAGAAAATACGAAGACAATCAAATTAAGGATCCTAAGCTCGTGAACCTATCCCTTCAGTCGAGAGAAACCGAAAACAAATTGCGATTCGATTTTAATACCAGTCAAAATGGATGGAAAATTAGTTATGGCTTGTCGGCGCAATTAGTTGATTACACCAACATTTCAAATACGGTTGTTCGAAAAAAATTAACGAATGCCGCGGGAACCATCATTCAACCAGAATTAAAATATACGTTCACAAGCCCACTGGGATCATTTGCAAAATATGGGGCTTTTGGCCAAGTAAGTAAAGTGTTTTTTGATACCCGATTAGGGCTAAGTGCGGGATTAAGAACCGACATGAATTCCTTTACAGACCAAGGAAGTGATCCCCTTCAAACCTTATCCCCTAGGCTATCTTTAAGTTATGTTTTATCCGACAAATGGACTTTAAATGGATCCATAGGTCGCTATTATAAATTAGCGCCTTACACTATTTTAGGATTTGCGGATAATAACGGGAAATTGGTCAATAAAAATGCCAAATATCAAGCGAGTGATCATTACGTTGCGGGACTTGAATATTTAGTGAACGATGGATTGCGATTTACGGCAGAGGCTTTTGTGAAAAATTATAGCCAAGTTCCTATCTCGATCAGCAAGGGGATTTCGCTGGCCAACTTAGGTGGAGATTTCAACGTGCTTGGAAATGAACCCGTGACCACCACAGGAAAAGGAGAGGCCTATGGTTTTGAATTTTTTGCTCAAAAGAAACTGACGGATAAATTCTTTGGGATACTTTCCTACACGTATTACAACAGCTCTTACAGTGGATTAGACGGCATTTTGAAGCCAAGCAGTTGGGATAATAGACACCTACTCAGCCTATCTTGGGGCTACAAATTTCCTCGCAATTGGGAGTTAGGACTGAGATTCAGATACCAAGGAGGTTCACCCTATACGCCATTTGATGCGCTTGCTTCACAAGCTAATTTCATGACTCAAGGCTCAGGAATTTTTGACTACACACAATTAAATACGCGAAGATTAAGAAGTTTCCATTCAAGTGATGTGCGCATAGATAAGAAATATAATTTAAAATCGATCACCATTGACGTGTTTTTGGATGTGACCAATTGGTACATCGCCGCAGCCGATGCCGTTCCCTATTTTGCATTTAAAAGAACGGATGACAACAAAGGTTTTGCCACCACCGATGGGAAACCGATACAAACCAACGGGAGCAATGGAATCCCCGTATTGTTGAATAACGACAAGCCTTCCGTTACACCGACGATTGGATTTATCGTAGAGTTTTAGTGAGTATTTGAATTGCATCAAAAAATAAATAATAAACCCGCAGATAAAATATCCGCGGGTTTAATTTACTCCGTGTTCTAAATTATATCCTTTATTTCGCCATAGGTTCAAACCATGCTAAATCGAAAAAAATAGCCTCATTGGTTTGAAATAGATTCCAGCGAGATTCTAATAATTGTACATCGTCGATGGACCCTTGATGTGTTTGATAATGCAGTATGCCTCGCTTTTTATGTTCAATATGTAAATGAATTTGATCTTTTTTGGCTGTAAATCCCAAGCTGTCAATGTCTTTAACAGTTAAAAAATCAAAACTTACATGATGCTCACTTGCTCTACGTAATCGAATGACTTTCATAGCTTTACATTTAATATTACTTATTTAACTCATTTAATGGCCGATTAATAGAAGAATTCTGGCCGTCCACTTTATTCTTTAGAAATTTTAAATTATCCCTTCTAATGCGTTCCCTTTCGGATTCCGTCGTTTCCTTTTTATCCTTTATGATAAAAAACCTGAGGGCCAACTCATGGGTTTGGTTCGTCACTTTACTAATCACGCTCGTTGGCATTTCATAGACATAGCCTATGTAAGTTCTTTTGGTTACTTGGACGCCTAAGCGAATGCCCCAACTTTCTTGATGTCGGTAGTTTACACCTACATCGAGTGAACCTCGTAAGTTTGCCATCACATTGGCATCCCAACTCAAGGGAACACTAGATGCCATGCGAGCTAAGACGCTTGGGTATAAAGTTAGTTTGTCGCTAATCTCTATTTTGTTTCCTAGCATCGCATATAAATAAGCTACGTCTTTATAGGCGCCCGACTTATCCCCAAAGTCATACTTGATGATTCTTGGCATCGAGAAACTTGCAAAGAAGCCATTGCTTTTTGAGATCCTCGCCCCCCAACCCAAATTCATCTTCATACCCGTGCTCCGATCGCCTGCAAATAATGCATCCCCATCATGCACCAATCTTACTCCACTAAAATCCAAGGCTACATTAGCTACCCCCAAACGTATACCGCCCGATAAATTCCAGTCCTCACTCAAACGTGTATGGTATGCAAAGTCACCAGATAACATCGTGATCTTCACAGGTCCTGCCTGATCAAACATGGCATTAAATCCAAGGCCGCGCTGCTTTTTCCATTTGAAATTTCCATTCAGAAAGTAGGTCTTGGGTAACCCTTCAATGCCTAGCCACTGCTGGCGATGCATGACAATGATCTCACTCGAGTCCGTGCTTCCCGCCTGAACCGGAGTGATCACTTGGGGATTGAAGCGGTACATGCTGTACATCGGTTCTATTTGAGCCTGTGCCACCTGGGCGATTAGTACCCATAATAGCACAGCCCAAAGGAGTTTTGTACTCCTCTTTTTTGTCCCTAGATTTCTGTTTTTTATATCTTTCATCTGCTCACTTTAATATTCTTGGCAGCCTTTTTACGGCTAATTTTATGTGCCTTGATTGACCATCGCATTTATTCCCTAACACTTCCCTTAGTACTCATTCTTTATATAAATCTTTTAAGCCTACTTCTCCTGCCGGTTGATGTACACATAGGTACCTACGTTCGGATACTTGCCAAAAAAGTCAATCACATAGTAATACGTTCCGTCGGGCAATAGATTATCACCTGCTAGTAAACTAAAGGCGCGGTCGGTCTGCCCACCCCAATCGTTCTTGTAATTGCTCGTCTGATAAACTATATTACCCCAGCGATTGAAGATCGTCAACTCATTCGGTTGGTTTCTTAGGATCCCTGGGATGATCAACACATCATTCTTGCCATCACCGTTCGGTGAGATTCCGTTCGGTGCAAAGGTTGGACATTGGTCTGCATCTATTCGGTTGTCTACTCCGTCTTTATCGCAATCGGCCAAGGCTCCGTAGTTGATGTCGTTCTCCAACTTATCCAAGATTCCATCATTGTCTGAGTCCGTGTCTTGATAATCTGGTTTGCCGTCTTTATCAGTATCCACTGGGTTGCTTGGATCCTTGCCTGCTTCCTCTTTATCTAAGTAGCCATCATTATCTGAATCTAAATCCCTGTAATCTGGGGTTCCATCTGCGTCCGTGTCTACCGGTTTGCTTGGGTCCGCTCCTGCTTCTATTTTGTCCGGGATGCCATCATTGTCTGAGTCGGTATCCTGATAATCAGGTTTACCATCGCCGTCTGTGTCCACTGGGTTATTTACATTGCCAACTTCCACTGAGTCAGGAATTCCGTCATTGTCTGAGTCCGTATCTTGATAATCAGGCTTTCCATCTCCATCGGTATCCACGGGTTTGCTTGGGTCCTTGCCCGCTTCTATCTTATCTAGGATGCCATCATTGTCTGAATCTGTGTCTTGGTAATCTGGCTTTCCATCTTTATCCGTATCCACTGGGATCAAAGGATCTTTGCCTGCTTCCACTGCGTCAGGGATTCCGTCATTATCAGAGTCCGTATCTAAATAATCAGGTTTGCCGTCCCCGTCTGTGTCCACAGGTTTATTTGGATCCTTGCCCGCCTCGATGCTATCCGGGATGCCATCATTGTCAGAGTCCGTGTCTTGATAATCAGGTTTGCCATCCCCGTCTGTATCCACTGGTTTATTTAGGTCCTTGCCTGCTTCCACTGAGTCAGGGATCCCGTCATTATCTGAGTCCGTATCTTGATAATCCGGTTTACCATCCCCGTCTGTGTCGACTGGTTTGCTTGGATCTTTGCCCGCCTCCACTGAATCTGGGATTCCGTCATTATCTGAGTCAGTATCTAAATAATCCGGTTTACCGTCACCATCTGTGTCGACTGGTTTACTTGGATCTTTGCCAGCCTCGATGCTATCCGGAATTCCATCATTATCTGAGTCCGTATCTTGATAATCCGGTTTACCATCGCCATCTGTATCCACAGGTTTGCTTAGGTCCTTGCCAGCTTCCACTGAGTCTGGGATTCCGTCATTGTCTGAGTCTGTATCTTGATAATCGGGCTTTCCGTCTCCGTCGGTGTCTACTGGGTTATTTAAATTGCCTGCCTCGACTGCGTCAGGGATTCCATCATTATCAGAGTCCGTATCTTGATAATCGGGCTTGCCGTCTCCGTCCGTGTCTACTGGGTTATTTAAATTGCCTGCCTCGACTGCGTCAGGGATTCCATCATTATCAGAGTCCGTATCTCTAAAGTCGGGCATTCCGTCACCGTCTGTATCCACAGGTTTGCTTGGGTCCTTGCCCGCTTCTACTGAATCAGGAATTCCATCATTATCTGAGTCGGTATCTAAATAATCTGGTTTCCCGTCTCCATCTGTATCCACTGGTATTCCATTCGAGCGATCATCTATGCCATCGGGTTGATCATCTCTTGAGGGACAAGTTTCACAAATCAACACTCCTTCTACTCGGTCCGAAATGCCGTCCCCGTCACTATCCAAGTCTAGGTAATTAGGTCTTCCATCTCCATCGGTATCGGTGATCGTTTCAATGTTGTCTGGAATTAAATCTGCGTCACTATCTACATCGCGGTAATTAGGGCGATTGTCTTTGTCCATGTCAGAGGTCTGTTCCACCGCATCTGGGATTGAGTCCCCATCACTATCCAAATCTAAAAAGTCTGGGATGCCGTCCTTGTCTGTATCCTGTGGGCCTCTTGGTTTTCCGCCCATGCTCGACTCTAAAAAGTCGGCAAGTCCGTTGCCATTCACATCCGGGAAGCTGCCGTCCGAATTCTTCACCGTTCCTGTATATCCATAATCACTGTGGAAGCCATATACTTCATAGGCTTCCCAAGCATCCAGGATTCCGTCTGCGTCACTATCTAAGTCTAAATAATTAGGGATGCCGTCACCGTCTGCATCTGAGCTGCCTTCCGTACGATCTAAAATACCATCGTTATCAGAGTCTAAATCCAAGTAGTCCGCATCGCCATCTTTGTCGGAATCAATATTTCGTTCATAACTATCAGGTAAGCCATCGTTATCTGAATCTGAATCCAAATAATTCGGGATGCCATCAAAATCAAAGTCTTGGCAAGTAGGGCCTCCTCCATAACATTCCATCGCATTGCTTATGCCGTCATTGTCACAATCCGATGAAGCAAAAAACTTGTATTGCGGGGTAGTGATCGCAGGTACTGCACCGCTCAAACCATCCACGCAGAAATCCAAAGGTGCCTTGTCTGTCCCATTGGGATTGCCATCTCCGTCGCAGTCTGCTGCTTTCCAAGCGGCAGTTGTGTTGGCAATTGTTTGGCTGCCAACCAAATAACTACAAGCGTCGATTGGGTCCGTGCCGTCGGTACGCTCCTGTGCATTATTAACTCCATCACCGTCACAATCAGAGGCAAGCCATGCCGCATTGGGAACCAATTTTTGTGAAGCAAAATTCATGCTACAAGCATTGTCCGGATCCGTGCCGTCCAATTTCTCTTGTCCATTGCTCACCCCATCGTCATCACAATCTGAGGCTGGGTCATTCGGATTACAAATTGAAATCGTCACGGTAGCCGTCGCACAAACACTTGTAGCTATGTTGCATACTTGGTATACCACCGTAATCACACCTGTTTCACCCGCCGCCGGAATGTAGGTCAACACGCCGGTCGCCGCATTAAAGCTTACCGTTCCAGTCGCGGTTCCACCAGCTGTTCCCGGCAAACGAGTCAATGAGGTCCCAGAACCCGGCAAGAAATCATCATTCGTTAAGACGTTCCCTGAAATACTTCCATCCGTAGCACGAACCAAAGCGTCATCTTTGGCAGTGGCCACAGGTGGGTTTGGATCGGTGGCATTCGGGTTGCCATCGTTGTCACAATCGGCGGCTAGCCAGGCCGATGAAGGTGTCATGTTTTGACTGGCTTTTTTCATCGAGCAACTGTTCAACGGGTCCGTGCCATCGGTGCGCTCTTGTCCATTGCTCACCCCATCCCCATCACAATCCAAGGCATTATTAGTTACATCACAAATGTCTATCGTCACCGTGGCCGTAGCACATATATTCGTTGCCGTATTGCATACTTGGTATACGACCGTTTTACTTCCAGATTCACCCGCCGCCGGAACATAAGTCAACACGCCGGTCGCCGCATTAAAGCTCACGGTTCCAGTCGCAGTTCCACCAGTGGAACCTGGCAAACGCGCCAACGAAGTACCAGAACCTGGTAAGAAATCATCATTCGCTAAGATATTTCCTGAGATACTGCCATCGCTTGCCTTGACCAAAGCATCATCTTTGGCAGTGGCCACAGGTGGGTTGGGATCGGTGGGATTCGGATTGCCATCGTTGTCACAGTCGGCGGCTAGCCAGGCCGATGAAGGTGTCATATTTTGACTGGCTTTTTTCATCGAGCAACTATTCAGCGGATCAGTCCCATCGGTGCGCTCTTGTCCATTGCTCACCCCATCCCCATCACAATCCAATGCATTATTATTCACATCACACACATCAATCGTCACCGTGGCTGTCGCACAAACATTTGTTGCCGTATTGCAAACTTGGTATACGACCGTTTTACTGCCCGATTCACCCGCCGCCGGAACATAAGTCATCACGCCGGTCGAGGCATTAAAGCTAACCGTTCCCGCAGCTGTGCCTCCTGAGGAACCTGTCAATCGGGTAATGGAAGTATTAGAACCCGGCAAGAAATCATCATTGGCCAAAATGTTGCCTGAAATGCTACCGTCCGTAGCCGGGACTAATAAATCATTTTGAGCACGCGGGTTAACCCGATTGCCATCCGTGTTATCTGGGTTTCCATCCCCATCCGAATCTAAATCCAAATAATCTGGCACATTATCGCCATCCGTATCCGTAGGTGTACATGGAATTGCTCCTGAACAACCTGAGTCTTCATTGTTATCCAAAACCCCATCGCCATCGGAATCTAAATCCAAATAATCTGGCACATTATCGCCATCCGTATCCACGGGCAATGTCCCCGATCCCTTCTCGATGGAATCCGGTATTCCATCCCCATCAGAATCTAGATCATATGGATTGCTACCTCCGGTTCCATCCGTGTTTGGCGGAGTTAATCCACCCGATGCCGACGAAGGCACACCGTTAACATCTTCCGCGACATCCGCTTTCCCATCATTATTTGCATCTGTACCTCCCGCCTCTATCACATCAGAAATGCCATCTCCATCGGAATCTAAATCAAATCGATTGGGTGTTCCATCACTATCTGTATCACAATTCGCAGCGGAAGGAGAACAAGCTGCTATTTCAACCACATCTAAAATTCCATCATTATCTGAATCCTTATCCCGATAATCTGCAATCCCATCTCCATCAGAATCAATTGGCGTTTGAATTTGACCTGTGTCAATCTTGCCGTCGTTGTTGGCATCCGTGCCACCCCCTTCGATGACATCCGAAATTCCATCTCCATCAGCATCTAAATCATATGGATTTGACCCCCCAGTACCATCCGTGTCTGGAGGCGTTAATCCGCCAGATGCCGAAGAAGGAACTCCATTAGCATCAGATGTGCCATCCGCAATTCCGTCAAAGTCAGTATCCACACCACCCCCTTCAAGCACATCCGAAATACCATCTCCATCAGATTCTAAATCCAAACGATTTGGTATGCCGTCTCCATCCGTATCGCAAGTCGCCACCGCAGGAGAGCAAGCGTCATTCTCCACACTATCCAAAATTCCATCATTGTCATTATCCAAATCCACACTGTCTGAAATTCCATCTCCATCGGTATCTGGACTTAGACCAAAAATAGTCAAGGTGCTCAATGCGCTCGAACAACTCGGACCATTCGCACGAACCGTGATGTTTCCATTGGCTGAAGTCGAAGATGGGGTCACGGTAATGGAGGTACTGGTAGAAGTGCCGGTCCAACCGTTTGGCAAAGTCCAGGTATAACTTACCACCGCTCCAGTCACGGCCGTTATTGAATAAGTCGTGGTCACATTAACCGTTGGCGCAATATTTCCAGAAATCGGACCCGGAGTTGCAGGAGCAGGTGTAGGTGCAGCTGAAATGGTTTGAGGTGCCGTTGACGTACTTAAACAACCATTCCCATCTCTTGCCGTGATCGTATATGTGGCCCCCGACAGCCCAGTGAATATTGTACCGGTCTGGAAATTAATGCCATCTTTGCTATAGCTATATCCAGATCCCACTGGGGTATTGATGGTGATCGATCCAGAAGGTAAAATACACGTTGGCTGTGTTAAACTTAGGGTTGGCGTACTCACAGTCGCTATGGTCACAGCTGTGGCAGCGCTATTTGTCGCGCAACTATTACTCGTAACAACCACTCGGTAAGAACCCGTCGCAGTGGCTGAATAAGTCGAACTATTACCTGAAGAACTTACATTGCCCCAAGTACTTCCCGAAAGCAATTGCCATTGATACGTTGGCGAACCCGAGGTATTTGCAGTTAATGTAATGGCTGAACCTGAACAAGCAATCAGCGCCGGACTTGCCGACACACTAACCGCAGGATATGCGTTCACCGTGACCACAGACGGGGAAGATTCTGCTTGGCAACCATTGCCATCTGTAATTTGGAGCGTATAGCTTCCCGCTAAGCCAGTTGTTAAGGTAATTGTATTGGCCCCTGCAATCGAAGTTCCGCTAATTTTCCATTGGTAACTAACTCCCGTGGCGGTAGACGCCCCCGTTAGATTGTACGTTGACCCTGCACAAATCGAAGCGGTCAACGCTGGACTAACACTAAACGTAGGCAATGCCAAAATGGTCACATCCACTGGGCATGAGATTGACGTGACAGAAGAAATACCATCCTTAACACTAACTCGGTATGATCCGCTAACGGTAGCTGAATACGTGGCGCTCGTTCCCCCCGTGGACACATTAGTCCAAGTGCCTCCATTACTACTGGTGCTAACTTCCCACTGATACGTTGGCGAATTATACCCAGTCGTATTAGCCGAAATTAAAATAGATCCTCCTTGGCAAGCCTGTGTGGTGGCTACGCTTGTCGAAGGTAAACTCAACACTTTCGATACGGCCGAATTACTCGTACAACCTGCATCCGTAATTTCTACGGTATAATTACCTGCTGCCGAAACTGCTAAGGTTGCTGTCGTGATGGCCGTACTTACTCCATCTTTATACCAAAGATAAGTAGGCGATGTCCCTGAAGTTTGGGCCGTTAAATTAATGCTGGTCGTGCTACAATCCGTGAAGGCCAAGGTAGTTCCTTGGGCGATCGAGGCAGTTGGAACTGGATTAATCGTAACGGTTTGTGCGGTGGAAGAAAGCGAACTACAACCCGCTGCATTTGTCGTAATCACCGTAAATATTCCTGAGAGAGACGTCGTATACGTAGCTGCCGTAGCACCTGAAATCAAGACCCCATTTCGATACCATTGGTTATTGAGGCTTTCTGAACTGGTCAAAGTAACTGAAGTTCCAGCACAAACTGCCCCAGCGGCCGATGAGCTTATAGTAGGCGCGGCTGGAGTGGCCGGTGGTTCATTAATCACATAATTACCGGTGCTTTTGGTTGAGCAACCTGAGGCTCCATCACGTACATATACATAATAGGTATCCGGAGATAATCCGGTGAAACTAGTCGATGTTTGGAATGTAATTCCATCAATGCTATACTGATATGGAGATCCTGAAGGTCCATTTCCAGTAGGACTAACGACCGTCAGTGAGCCTGTGGAAACGGTGCAAGTCGTTTGCGTGATATTCACAATGGCCGGAGCTGGAATACCCGGCTGAGGATTAACGACCACTAATGCGACAGCGCTCAAACAGCCTGATGCATTCTTCATGCTTACGGAATAAGTTCCCGGGATTAAACCTGTAAATACATCGGAGCTTTGGAAATTAACCCCATCTATGCTGTGGGTATATCCAGCCGCTGAGTTAATAATATTGATCGTTCCCGTGGCTAAGGTACAAGTTGGATGAACCACATAGGTCCGAGGAGTCTCCGGGGTAGCCGGCGCTGGATTAATCACGGCATTCGTTGCCAAACTCTCACAACCTGCTCCAGCCATCACGGAAACTTGGTAGGTTCCTGGGGTAACCCCTGAAAAAGCGCGGCTCGACTGATAATTGATTCCATCTATGCTGTAGGTATACGAAGCGTCGGTTGGCGTACTAATCGTAATCGTTCCCGTCGTCTGCCCACAAGCGGGTTGAATTAAAGTCAATTTAGGCGCGACTGGTTTTGCAGGCTGCGCGTTAATGGTGGTCGCTAAAGCCGCGGCGCAACCTAAACTATTTTTAACAGTTATGGAGTAGGTCCCCGGATTTAATCCGGAAAGTGTAGGCGAACTTTGGAAACTGATTCCATCCGCGCTGTAGGTATATCCGGCACCTGTAGGACTGGCCACGACCACATCTCCTGTGGCAACTAAACAGGTGGTTTGACTAATCGTCAAAGAAGGTGTGGCCACCGAAGCGCTCACGCTTACCTGAATTTCGGACCGACCGCTTTCCGAACCACTGACCGTCTGACTCACATAATAAGAGGTAGTCCCCACCGAAGATGTACTCGGCGTAGGAGCCGTGGTCGTATATGTTCCAACCGTGGAATCAGCATACCATTTTAAACCAGTACCTGAGGCAGTCAATGTCGCTGGAACTGCATCTTGACAATAGGCTATTACATTTCCATTAATTCTTGTATTGTTTGAAATGTCAGGTCCATTCGGAATGATCGTCACGGTCACTAATTGGCGTGGACTTGCACAAGAAGAACCATTGCGGTCAAACTGATCCACATAATAATTCACAACGCCTACCGGACTGGTCAATGGCAAGACGGGAGCACTTAAAAGGGTGCCGGCTGAAGCTGCATCCCACCAACGAAGCTCATAGCCATTTGAACTTACCGCGCTTAAAGCCGTAGGCGTGGCTCCCAAATTATATTGTTGGTTACTTGAACTCACACCAGGTACTGGTATACTCACGATGGTCAGCGCATCCTCTGCCGCGCTAGAACTGAAACAGCCTGCGGTTGATTTGGCAAATAAATAATAACGTGTTGTCCCTGCAGCCGTTCCAGCTGGAATAGTCGTAGGCGAAAGAATGGCACTGTTTGAGGCCGTTCCTACATGCCACTCATACGAAATACCCGAAACCGGTGCAGGTTGAATACTCGTTAAATCAAAGGAATTATCGATACAAATGGTCTGTGCATTTTGCTTCAAAATAGGGGTGCTTGGCAAAGGATTCACGGTAACGGCAGTCGCTGAGCTCGTGGCCACGCAACCTGCCGCATCCGTTACCTTCACGCTATAATCGCCTGAAACAGTTGGGGTGTAATTGGCACTCGTGATACCGCTCAAGGCATTTCCAGACAGCATCCACTGATACGAGCCTCCACCCGTTGCACCTAACGGGATTGGGCTGTCTGCACAAAATGCCCCACCTCCGGTGATCGAAGCTGTAGGAAGTGGGTTAACGGTGACGGATACGGGGTTAGTAGTATTCCCTGATCCAAATACACTTCCATTATCTACGGCAATAAAATTAGTCGTCGTACCATCCGGTTTTAAGAAATAAGCCCGGTATTGGCCAGATTCAGTTACCGTAATTGAAAGTGTACCCGTAGGCGAGCCAATCACAGTAGTCCCACTTGCACCACCATACCACTGAATTTGTGTTGCATTTGTAGGTAAGGTCGTCGAGATAACGACGCTCCCTCCTTGGCAAAATACCGTAGATCCATTCGCCGTCGTAGATGGAATGGCGGTAATATCGGTAGGGGTAGAATAGGCCTCACAACCTGAAGCAGTAATGACTTTTACTCGGTAAGTTCCCGTGGCTGTCACCGAATACACCTTGGTTGTGACGGATAAGCTAGTCCAATTTCCACCTACCATTTTCTCCCATAAATAGGTATAGGTTTGACCATTAGGAGCGTCATTCGCGGTTAAGGTCGTAGATCCAGTCGTACCTAAAATAACGGAATTTCCTTGTGTGATGCTGGCCGTAGGCAATGGATTCACCGTGATGGTCGTGGCACTCGCTGAGCTGATGGAACATCCCCCATCTAAATAGGCTTCTACGCTGTAAGCGCCGGAGGCATTCACAACCAGGGTTGAGGAGTAAGCTCCGCCAATCGCTGCACTATTTAAATACCAACGGTATTTCGCGCCCGAAGTGCTTGAACTAGCCGTCAATGTGGTATTGGACCCACTACAAAAAGAGGTCCCTGCACTAGAGGTAATGGTCGGTGCTACTGGAGTTGGATTTAAAATGGCTTCGGCGCTATTGGTTGAACCACAGACTACAGTGCCAATTTTAGAAGTGATGACGCACCTGAATTTCGTGTTACTGGCCGACAGTGGTGCGGCAGAAAGATTTAATGTGGAGGTAAGGTAATTGCTCAAGGTAACCCCAGTTAATGCAGTGCTTGCATTGGTAGAGGAGATTTGAGTCCAGGTAGAGGTGCCTGCCAACTGGTATTCCCATTGATAATTATAGGATAATCCGGTGACGTTGCTGGTAGCCACGGTAAAACTCGTCGCTGCAGTCGTACATAATGTACTATTGGATGGTTGCAAAGCAATGACCGGAACTGGAATCACGGTCAATGTTGCGATGTCACTGGTAGTAGTACAAGAACCCGAACTAGGCGTAATGACTACTTGGTACTTAGCATTATTCAACCCAATCACGGCGGTCCCCACGGTTAAGGTAGCTGTATTGAAACCTGTATAGGTATTGCCCGCATCTAAACTTGATGCATTCCCAGCAGTGATGTTCGTCCATGTATTTCCTCCATCCACACTTCGTTTCCATTGATATGTGAAAGTCACGCCTGTAATCGCTGTAGCCGGAGCTGTAAAAGTCGTACTGGTTGCATTTAAACAAACAATTTTATCTGCTGGAGGAGTGGCAATCACGGGTTTTGGACTAATCACGACCGAAGCGACCGCCGAACAATTATCCGTATTTTTATAGGTAATGCTGATCGTGCCTCCTTGGGTGTAAGTAGAAACCGGAGTCACAAGACCCGTAGAACTAACTGTGGCAATGGCGGTATTGGATGATAGCCAAGGCGATGTAAGCGCAGGGCTTGGGGTGCCGGTGAGTTGGCTTGTGGCCAAAGAACCACAAAGCGCCAAAGTTCCCGAAATCACTGGCAAAGCTTTCACGCTAACGCTTTGAGTGACGCTACAACCTACATTATTCGTATACGTAAGCACGGTGGTTCCCGCACTTAAACCCGTGAAAGTGGTTCCTGTGATTACGCCAACAGCCGTATTGGATGAAATCCAAGGCAAGGCCGTGGCGGCGGTGGCACTTCCAGTCAATGCAATCGTTCCATTTAAACAAACGGTATTGGTACTTGAAATCGTAGGGTAAGCATTTACGGTCAAAGTAGCCGCCGCACTGGTTAAGGTTAAACCAGACGCGGTAGTAATCACACAAGTATACGTGCCATTGTCTGCAGTTGTAGGGGCGGTGAAAAGTAAATTGGCACTCGTTGCACCGCTAATAATCGCACCATTCGCAACCACCGTGGTTCCTTTCATCCACTGATAGGTTAGTGCTTCAGGGCTATTAACCACCACACTAAAAGTCCCGTTTAGTCCTTGGCAAATGGTCGCGTTGGTAGGCTGGGTGCTTAAAACGGTCAATTTGGCCACGTTTGAAGTTACGCTACAGCTATTGGCATATCCGACCTCACAAGTATATGAACCCGAACTTAAGGCGGTAGGACTAGCAATCGTATACGTAGCTGCCGTAGCACCTGAAATCAAGACCCCATTTCGATACCATTTATAGGTAATTGTCTTCCCGGTTTGGGCAGCTGAGGTGGCAACCGTAAAGGACACTGAGGTACCTGCCGCTACAAATCGACTAGTCGGCTGGGTCGTAATGCTCGGAATGGTGGTCACTACCAAGGCATTTGCCGCATAGGTAGAGGTATATGAAATGGTCCCATTATCCGCAATAGTTTCAAGTGTATTTAAAAATCCGTTAGTGCCAAAACTACCTGTCAAAGGAACTGTGATTTTAGCTGAAACAGCACCGGCTTCTACCCCATCGTTACAACCATCCCCATCAGAATCTATATCAAATCGATTGGGAATACCATCGCCATCGGTATCTATATCTATGCCACCACTTAATTCAGCGGTATCTAAAACACCGTCATTGTCATCATCGATATCAATAGAATCTCTAATGCCGTCACCATCATAATCCCCGCAGTTTTGAATATTTTTTAACAATGCAAAGGAATACGTGGACGAATAATTAATCGTTCCAGTGGTACCTGATTCATAATTATCTTGTAACCCATTTCTATTCGTATCGGTGCCTGTTGGGTAAGTGGTTAAACTTGTAGCCGTCGTGCTACTTCCTGATTCAATCGCATCCGCACAACCGTCGCCGTCGGAGTCTAAGTCTAAACGATTTGGAATTCCATCTCCATCTGTATCTAAGTTTTCATTAGCAGAGGGAGGTGCACTTGTGCATAAGTATCCAGAACCAGCTTCTATGACCATTAAAGATAAATCCGTTGCTCGATCAGCTGTATGTGCAATGGCTATCGTATGAGTCGTTGAAGTAGCCACAAAAGACAAAGTAACCATTTGTTGAGTTGCTTCTAACAACTGATCCGGTGCTTGTGAAACCTGTGTTCCGTCTCTTAATAAGACAAACCTAGCGGCCGTTGGTGTTGTTTCATAAGACACGGCAGCGTTAACACCCGGACTATGGGTAATTGCTCCTCTAAATGATAAATAATACGTTTGCCCTATTGTCAAACAATTTAAGGTTTGCTGGAAGGCTTCACCATAAGGCCCCCAGCTTCCTAAACTACCACCTCCGCCTTTACTCATTCCATAAATGAAGAAGGTATTAGCGGTAGCGGCGGGGAACAAGGTCCTGGAGGGGGTAGCTTGTCCATAACTTATTTGCCAATTTCCTTGATTAATATCTACAGATCCTCCATTAGCAAAAGTAGTCCATCCTGTAGGTGGTGTACTTGTTGCAGAAGTTGAAGCAGATAAAGAAGCGTTGGTTACACAAGCTGGGGATACCGCACAACCAAATGGGCCATTTTCCAACGTATCTAAAACTCCATCGTTATCATCATCTATGTCAATTACATCCTTAATGCCATCACCATCCGTGTCGACGCAAGCTATGATCGTATTGAATAGGGCATAATTTGAATACGAAGAGGTATAATTTATCGTTCCAGTTGATGTACTAGATTCATAATTATCTAGCAATCCATTTTTTCCATTGGTATCTGTTCCGGTTGGATAAGTAGTTAAGCTTCTTGCGGTAGAACTGCTTCCCGCTTCGACCGCATCCGCACAACCGTCGCCGTCAGAATCTAAATCTAATCGATTGGCAATGCCATCATTGTCCGTATCTAAATCAGTGCAAGTTAAAATGGCAGGGCGCGTAGCATCGGTTAACATAATACCCGTTAAAGAAGATGCCCTGTAAGAACTAAGCGCAAGTTTATAATCTGAAACTTGTCCTTGGAATGTTTTTCTGGTGATTCCATTGATGGCTACAGTGACCATGCCTGAAGTAGAAATATCAATACTTAAGATATCTGTTGGCAAAATGGCAACAGCATTAGGATCCCATGCCGTAAGAAAATATCCATAAATGGTGGTTCCCGTTCCATAAAATTTATAACCACCGTCCCCCCAATCACCTGGAGTTTGTGCATTTGCTATAGGAAGTAGTCCAAACATTTCAAAGCCTGTGGTAGAGGCATGATTGAATTTTAAAGAAATTGGAAGTTTTAGATTCTCATTAGAATAAGATGATCTCCAAGTATCGCCCCCCGAAGTTGTTAAGCTATTTGCGGTTCTAGCTGTAATAGCACTTCCATTAAAGGTTAAAGTATTTAAATTGATTCCACTGGTCACACAACTTGACTGCTCACTCGTATCCAACACCCCATCGTTATCATCATCTAGGTCAAACATATCTGCCACACCATCTCCATCCGTATCTTTACATGCGTTCACTGACGCATTTATTGCGTAATCATAGGTATAAGTTCCTTTATAAGCTCCTGATTCCGTTGACGTTTCTAGGCCGTTGGCAAATCCATTCGCATCATAAGGACCAGGAATTACGCTCGTTGATAATTTGGTGGCATTTGAAACTCCGGACGTTGAAATAGCCGTTGTCCCTGCCTCCACGGCATCTGGGCAACCATCGCCATCACTGTCTAAATCTAAACTGTTAGGTCTACCATCATTATCAAAATCAGCTGATGTACAAGCAAATTCTTTAAAATGAATTTCGGTGGCCCATCCGCCACCAGTGGCCGCATTAATTCCTAAGACTCGATAAAATTTATATGCTGTTCTATTGGTAGGAAAATTAGCAATATTGGAGTTGAAATTTGATAAACCTCCACTCGTTGAAGTAGCAATATTATTATAGGTTAATGTACCAGTCACATCTGTCCAGATTGTATTATCTGTGCTTCCTTGAATTTTGTAAGTGGAAGTTGTGGAAAAAAGAAGTTGACCCTGATAATGACCAATTTCTAAATACGTTAGCGCTTTAGGACTAGGAAATTCAAAATTGAACCAAGGGCCGTTTAAAGTACCTGAAGGGGCACTAACAACATAAACGTTATTATCCACCCCATCGATTAAATTAGCGATGGTGTTCCCATTAAAACCATAATTAATGGTTGCCGGTTTTGTGATAATAGCGCCTGTTTTGTTCACAGGAGCGACTACACAATTATTTTCAATGGTATCCAACACCCCGTCGTTATCATCATCTAAATCTAGTACATCCGATACTCCATCACCATCTGAATCTGTACAACCATTAATGGATGCATTGACTGCATTATCATACGTATAAGTTCCTTTATAAAGACCAGATCCAGAAGCAGTTTCTACGTTATTGGCAAATCCATTGGAATCATACGCACCAGGAATTATACTTGTTGATAATCTAGCTAAGCCCGTAATACCAGACGTTGAAATATACGTGGTACCCGCTTCCACTGCATCTGGGCAACCATCTCCGTCGGAGTCAAGATCTTTACTATTTATAATACCATCTCCATCTTTATCACAAGCATCTACCTGTGCTCCAATAAATACATTGTCAATCCCAAAATCATCGCTAGTCGCTGTGAAACTAAAACTTAACGTGTTAGAATTAACAAGTGCTGATTTAGGTATTTTAACAATAATTTTTGTCGTCGGTACATTATTTGATGCAATATCTATACTTGAAACATTTACTGTGGCACTATTTTTGCCAACTACACTTGCCGTGGTTCCGCCACTTGGATTGCTTATGGTAGCATATATTTTATTATTTAAAATTACATCTAAGGATGCAGTACTCGGACTCGTTATATCCCACCCATATCCATTCGTATTAACATCAAAAACAACATCAACGGTAGTTTCTGCGGCGGGAATAATTGGCTTAGCAAAAGTTTGTGAAATTTTATCATTCGCCACATTTTCGGCAGAGTTCCAAAGAAAACCTGGTACATAATAAGCCCAGTTAGCACTAGCTGTCCAGCCCGCTGTATTGGAATCAAATGTCCCGTTTACTAAAATATTAGGTGAAACCACGGGACACTCCACGGTATCCAAAACCCCATCGTTATCATCATCTAAATCGATCACATCTGTTACGCCATCGCCATCCGTATCAGCACAAGCACTTAGGGTGGCATCAGTGGCATACACATAAGTATAGGTTCCAGTATACGTTCCCGATTCGCTTGACTTTTCTAAGCCATTGGCAAATCCGTTAGGGCCGTAATTGGGTGAACTTGGAATTATACTCGTGGTTAATCTAGCCGCGCCTGAAATACCTGAGGTTGAAACATAGGTGGCACCCGCTTCCACTGCGTCTGGGCAATTATCTCCGTCGGAATCTATATCCAATCGATTAGGAAGGGCGTCACCATCGGTAAAAATATCTTCGCAAGTTACTTCTCTAAAATAAGCTTCGGTAGACCAATTAGCCTGACCGGTCATGTTAATCGCATAAATCCGATACGATAAGAAGCGTTTATAATTAGCCGGCATGTCGAATTTAATCGAATTGGTCGTGGCCAGAATTGGTGATGTATTGGCCACTACTTGAGAGCTTACAATATCGATCCAAGTGGTCCCCTCATCGTTTGAACCTTGAATTTTATACGTTCCACCTGCAACAAATGGTGTTTGATTCGCATTATTCGCAAGCTCAATTAAGTTTAATACTTTAGGGACTGTAAAATTAAATTGAAAAATTGTTTTATTGTTAATGACAGTAGTAGCTGTTGGATACATTTGCTGTCTTAAATCATCATCGATCAAAGCATAAATACCATTAGGTGCATTTTGAAAGGTCCAAGCTATTTCAGAGCTTACTGTGATACCGGAATTACTCATGACAGAACCTTCACAAGATTGTTCTACATAATCCAACACCCCATCATTGTCATCGTCTATATCATCAATATCGCCTATTCCATCAGCGTCTGAATCTAAGCAAGCCTTAAATATGTTATCATTGGCATTATAATAAGTGTATAGGCCTTTGTATAAATTACTTTCAGGACTGGTTTTTTCCATTGCATTGTAAAAACCATTGTCACCAAAATCTGTGGCAGTACCTATAAATTTAAAGTTGGCAGCTTTATCCACCGTAGTGCCGGATTCAAACGCATCACTACATCCATCCCCATCAGAATCTAAATCCAAATGGTTAGGAATTAAATCTCCGTCCGAACGCCCGGTTAAGCATAATGGCCTTGGACTTGCACTAGCACTGGTCGAAGTAGCTAAATTAAAAGTAGCATTTGCCACTCCACCCAAATTGGACGTACCTGCAACTCCATACAATCTAAAATACTTATACTTTTTACCTGCTTGAAGATTATTTGTAAGTACTAAAGTAGCAGGGAAAACAGTAACCACTGAAGAAATAGGCGCGTTAGACAAATCATCCCATAGTACATTGTCTTGTGACCCTTGTAATTTAAATGTACTTGACGCATCTGAGGATAATGGCCAATTAGCTAAATCTAGTTTAAGTCCGCTAATTGTGATATATCCATTGGCAGTGTACTTTAAAATCTCTTTATTCGCTAAATATTGTCCAGATTTAAAAGCAGAATAGGTTGAATTTAGTCCATCTATAGAATTTGTTAATGCATACGTTGCGGTGGCGTCGTAAGAAAATAAATCTGAACTTACTGTTGCAGGTTTTGATAATTCAGTTAAAGTATAAAAACAAGTTGGAGATTCCACCGCATCTAAAACACCATCATTGTCATCATCTAAGTCTAGTACATCAGGCACACCATCGGTATCTGAATCTAAACAGGCTTTAACCGTTGCATTTATGGCAAAATCGTAGGGATAATAGCCATTGTAAATTCCATTTTCGCCAGTTTCTAATGTATTTAAAAATCCGTTTGTTCCGTAACTTAAATTATTGGCATATTGAAAATTAGCCGTAGCACTCGTCGTAGTTTTTGCTTCATATGCATCGCTACAACCGTCATTATCTGAATCTAAATCTAATCTATTTTCTTGCCCGTCTCCGTCGGAATCACAAAATCCAGCACTACTATAGGTATTGAATTCTGCATTTAAATATGTGGGAGGATATTCATTATTTTGACTTAAGGTAATCGTATTACTTCCCGTAATATTGATGGGTACAATATTATATTTAGCATTTAATAATACCAGTTCTTGGTAATTGCCTGTACCATTTGTTCCATCTAATCCAAATATATTCACCTCACCAAATTGAGATATTTTGATTCGAATCATTGGACGAGATCGAGTATTCCCGTATTCCCAAACATTATTAGGATTATTTAATGAAAGGGCACTTTTTTGAACCATATTTGTATATGATAAGCTATAGGTACTACCGAGTGCAAAATTAATTTCACTCACTGTAGTAATATTTGT